>CALMHE010000473.1 GCA_937863865.1 uncultured Anaerolineaceae bacterium
ATTTGGCAAGGCTGGGTACGATGATTTCGCCGGCAATTCCCAGAAGGACCGTACCGGGAATGGCTGCCCACCAGTACCCGCGCCCCCGGCTTGCCAAAACCGCCAAAAATCCAACTCCTGCCAGGGCGAAAGGAATTGCCCAAAAGGCTTCCCCAAAATTAACGATGTCCAATACCTGGAGAAATAACAAGGCTCCAATTAAAATCAGCCCAATCCCAACCAATAAACGTATCGTGTTTGATTTCATGATTAACCTCTTTCAACTAGATGATTTCAAAGGATCCAAGACCACCTTCCACGTCGATGTCCACACGATTTAATCCAGACTCATACTGTGTGGTTTGGTAAATATTTTCACCACGTGGAATGAAGCGTGACGTTGAAATGGTTTTGGATGATAATCCGGTTGACAATTGGATACGGGCTTCCACTCCATCCGGTACGCGAATCCGGACGGATGCCACACCAGCTTTAATCTTAACCTGGGTATAACCGGCGTGAGTGGGCAGCGTGATGTGGGTGGAGCTTGCACCAGTGCCAAGGATCAATTCCTTGACCAGCAGCTCCGAAAGATCCATTTCTGTTTCGCCTGCTCCGGATTTGATTTCCAAATATACAGGAATCTCACGGGTTAATCCCATATTCCATTGCAACCCCTGGCTGCCAATACCCACTGGAAAGGACCATTGCTGGGATGGTGTGTGAAGCATGAGCACGGGCGGCTGTTGCTGCATATCCATTTCATGATCGAGACCACCAGTAAATTCACCTGAGATTAGTTCGCCGGGGGTGGAAAGCGCACCGAGTGTCAACCGACCTGCACCATGCCTGATCTCGACTTTAACCTCGGTTAATCCCTGTAATGGGAGCGAAATGCTCTCTTTGGGTAGCTCGGTGTTGATTTTAGGTCGGAGAATGATCCAGACACCAAACAAGATGAGAAACAAAGCTCCCAAATACTTCCAAAAACCCACTTCAATCAGCCCAAAATTCTGAGCCAGCAATACCAGACCTGCCAGAGCCAGCAGGATTCCCCAGAACAAACGATTTGTACGCATAGCTCCCTCCGGAAAAAAATGTGCAATAATACATACGTAGAATAGCACAATTTGTTGCATTAAAAAAGGTTAACTTGATTTGAAAATCAATCAGGTGGGAGAAACATCCGAAGATGTCCACTTTGTAAATAACAATGTATATAAAAAACCTTGAATCAGAATAAGTTAAATATGGACATATAAAACAGGGAATAAATATATTAAATTAAATCGGATTGGATTGCGATCAGAAAAGATTTATTTTCGCCGCACGCTGGTGATGAGCACGACCAGTAAACCCAATCCGCAAATGGCGATCAATCCAATCCCAAAAATCCTGCGGGACTGTTCCTGTGATAATTGAATTCCAAGGAACGGTTTGGGAGTGGGCGTTGCTGTCGGAGTGAACGTGGGTGTCACTGTCGGTGTACGGGGTGTGGATGATGGGGTGGGTGTGCGGGTGGCGGGGAGTGGTGTGGTGGTGATGGTTGGAGAGAGGGTGGGGGTAAATGACGGCTGAATGATCAGCTTCTGACCTGCATAGATGACGGCATTTGTGGGAAGTTGGTTTAGTGTCAGCAGATCAGCTATTTTCAAACCATATGCTATGGCAATTGCCCACAGGGATTGCCCTGACATGACTTCATGGATAATGGAGCCATCCGGCAGGGGTGTGACTGTGTAAACCGGATAAAGGGGTGGTTGGGTTGCCCCCGGAGTGCCGCCAGCTGGGGGTGTATATCCCACTCCACCGCTGGTACGACGGATGTCGATGGTGTAATAAGTCCAACCGTTGGCGTCAGTAACGCCGGCACCAATGTATCCATTGCTGATGCCGACCATGGTATGCCAGTGAGCTTCATCAGACCACATCGTATAAATGACGTAATTTAAACTAAGATTGGTGCCACCGGCGATATTTTCCACAATCCCATAATCACGCGGCATGGAACCATCAGCCCGGGTATGGGTGATTGTCTGGATGGATGCCATATAATCCGAGTGAGTTTGAGCGAACGACATTAAATTCGAATCAATTTCGTAGGCAGGCAAGCCATTGGCTGACCGCAGTTCATTAACCGCTGCAATCAGGTCATATGGGGATGTACTTTGTGCTTTGACCGGGTTACTGGCTGGCAGGTTGATGAGTAAAAAACCAAATACAACCACTGCCGCAAAAATAAGACCGCGCAGGGACGCTGATTTTCTCTGCTTTCGTGATGTAACTGTTCCTGTCATACGGTTAGCCGGGATGTCTGATGCCAGACAGCAGGTCGTGGTAAAGAATCAAGATAGTGTCCGCTCGTTGAAATTATTTCCCATTGCTTCCGCAATGATGAGAAAATCTGTGGCAGAAATCATTCCCACCAATACACCGTCCTTATTGACAACCGGAAGGTGATGAATTTGTTTTGCTTTCATCAAGGATGCACATTCTTGAATGGATAATTCTTCAGAAACCGTGATTAATGGAGAGCTCATGATTTCCCGGACTTTCAATTCCGAGGGGTTATGTTGGTGGGCTACGATCTTATCACAAATGTCAATCGATGTGATAATCCCAAATTCCGGGTTGGTCTCGGTTTTTTGAACGATGAGGCTGTTAATGTAGCGATGGCGCATCAGAGTAAGGGCTTCGGTCACCGTTGCATCAGGATCGACATAAACGACCAAATCTTTCATCCAACCTCGCACATGATGTAACATAAAGAGCAATCTCCTTTGCGAAATATTAAGAAGCTTTACAGGAACGCAGCAGTTGCTGCCTCAATCACAAGTATAAAGCATGATTGCAAGTTTCTGCAAGGATGGATTGAATGAACCCGTCCATTCATTATCTGGAGTTTTTTATTCATTGATCCAATCCCATGACTGCAGGGTGGGAATTAATGCGTGGGCTGTTAAATCCAATTGCAGGGGCGTGATGGAGACGTAACCCTTCTCGATGGCTCCGATATCCGTGCCCTCATCGGGTATGCCGGTTGGCGCATCTCCACCGATCCAGTAGTAAGGACGTCCACGGGGATCAAGCCGGCGAACCAATTCATCCCGGTAGATTCTTAATCCCATTCGTGTCACCCGCCAGCCCTTGATTTCCGTCTCCGGCAGGCAGGGAACATTTACATTTAAAAGCAGGCGGGCGGGGATCTCGGCAGATGACATTATTTTCATGGCGATCTTCAAGGCGATACTGGCTGCCAC
Source organism: uncultured Anaerolineaceae bacterium (assembly GCA_937863865.1). GTDB lineage: Bacteria > Chloroflexota > Anaerolineae > Anaerolineales > Anaerolineaceae > CALMHE01. The sequence goes on from CALMHE010000473.1 coordinate 3,240, forward strand.
AGAATAATCAACTTCGCCCTGGTGATTTTCAGGAGTTTCCAATGAAACCGCCATGGCAGGCAATCCCCAAATGGAGGCTTCCATTGCAGCTGTTACAGTACCGGAGTAGGTGACATCGTACCCGAAATTACCATTCGGATTAATGCCTGAAATGACCAGATCGATTGGATCTGGCAGCAGACCTAGAACAGCCAGCGCGACGCAATCAGACGGGGCACCATCAGAGGATAATGCCAGGGTTCCATCTGCCAGGAGCACTTCTTTAACCCGCAGGGGGCGATGGAGAGTTTTCACATGTCCGGACGCTGACCAGTTATGATCCGGAGCAAGGACACTGACTTTGCCGAGGGAACGCATGGCTTGAGCAAGAACAAGGATTCCGGGAGCCAGAACCCCATCATCATTGGTGACCAATATATGCATATGAAATTCCTGTCATGTCAATTATGTTGTAAATCGACGAAGATCGGATTGAATATGCTTTGCCAGCTTTATCTTTTCATCTGCCGGGAGGAAGGCTGCCTTGATGGCAGCCATGATGCGTTCTCCCAGGATGGATTTCGGAAGCCCAAGTTCTTTGACTGCCACCTGGTATTCATTTCCAAGTGTTATATTCGAGATACTGGGGTCGTCGGTATTGATGGTGACATTTAATCCTGCCATCAGCATCCGGTTAAGGGGATGATCAGCAAGGGCGGGAATGATGCCAGTCTGGTAGTTGCTGGTGATGCATACTTCAAAAACTGTCCCCCGTTCCCGTGCCAGGGCAATGACCGAAGGATCTTCCATGATTCGTACACCATGACTGATCCGGTCCGCCTGGAAAATTTCAATGGCTTCACGGATATTGTCAGCTCCTCCCCATTCACCTGCGTGGATGGTGGTGTGCAATCCGGCTGCTCTGGCTTCCTTAAATAACGGAAGGTATGGGATTGTGGGATACTCTGTTTCGTTTCCTGCAAGATCCACCCCCACCACTCCCATGGATTGATATTCGGCAGCAATTTGAAGCACCTGCCTGGTGATTTCAATGGGTTCCTGACGGTTAATGGTGACAATGAGTCGGGTGGGGAGCTGGAAATCCACAGATGATTGGCTGGCAGCTTCGCACACCCAGGAGAAGATATCTTTAATATGGAAACCTCCCACACAACTGAGAGCAAAGGGGGAAAATCGAAGCTCCAGGTAGTATATTCCATCCAGGGATGCATCCTCAATTGCCTCGCGTGTGATGCGGGCAATGACTTCAGGTGACCGGTAGAACAAGCGTAATGTCTGAAATTTGGAGAGAAAAACAGAATAATTCAGCGGTTCTTCAGGCTGGATTTGGACCAGGGCGCGTAATCCGGATTGCAGGGGGAGGGTGATTCCATGAAGCCGGGCAATTTCCATCAGGGTATCCACCCGCATCGATCCTTCCAAATGACGGTGCAGTTCAACCTTGGGAATCTTTTTGAAATACATCTGACTTAGCTTCATCTGTTCCCATCCCTTTCCCCACAATCATTGTGAGACAATATTTATTATATCGCAATGAAAAATTAAAAAAATGAATGAAGGACTGAAAAATTTCAAAACCAAAACTGTTCATCATACAAGAGCACGATCGACGGAACCATCCATTCAACAGGCGCTTATTGATTGTCAGGAGTGGATGATATAATTTTTATATCAATATACCAGGAGTTTATTAATGCCTAGAGCGGTTTATCAATTTCCAAAAGGTTTTTTATGGGGCACTGCAACGGCTGCTCATCAGGTGGAGGGACAAAATACCAACAACAACTGGCATGTCTGGGAACAGGAGGATGGACGCATTCATACCGGAGAAAAATCCGGTCAGGCATGTGATTGGTGGGGAGGACGTTGGAAAGAGGACCTGGACCGGGCAGCGGAAGCCGGGCAAAATGCACATCGCCTGTCTGTCGAATGGAGCCGCATCCAGCCTGAGCCAAACCGATGGGATGAGGATGCACTGGATTATTATCGCGAAATGGTACAGGGAATTGTCAATCGTGGGATGACTCCCATGATCACTTTACATCATTTTACAGACCCCATCTGGTTAATGGAGGAGGGCGGTTGGGAAAATTCGATGGTGGTTGAACGATTTGACCAATTCGTCAGGCGGGTTGTGGACGCGTTGCAGACATATGTCAATCTATGGGTAACCATTAACGAACCGAATATTTATTATTATTCCGGATATGTGGAAGGGGTGTTCCCGCCCGGAAAACAAAGCCTGTCTGCGGCATCCACGGTGGCTCAAAACATGGTGCGCGGCCATGCCGCTGCATATCATACCATCCATAAAATTCAGCCCTCAGCCCAGGTTGGGTTTGCTTTACATTACCGGCGGTTCCTCCCAAAAATCAAATGGTCTCCTTTGGATAAATTGATGAAATGGGTTGCGGATTCATTCATAAATAGACTATTCCTCGAAGCCTTGGTCACGGGAAGGATGAATCTGTTTGGCGGATTCACACGCATTCCTGAAGCCAAAGGTACCCAGGATTTTATCGGTTTAAATTACTATACCACCAGCCTGACTGGATTTAATGTTAGCGCCAGGGATTCCTATTTTCTGAAGGAAAGTTATCCGGAAGGAGCTGTTTTGAGCGAAACAGGTTTCATTGCCAATGTACCCCGGGGGTTGTTCCATTCCTTGACCTGGCTGCACAAGCTTGGCATACCCATCTATGTAACCGAAAACGGAGTGGAGGATTCAGAAGACCGAATGCGTCCGCAGTACCTGATTGAGCATATCCATCAGCTTTGGCGGGCGGTGAATGCCTGCTGGCAGGTTAAAGGATATTTCCATTGGTCATTGGTTGATAATTTTGAATGGGAGCGTGGCTGGTCGCAGCGGTTTGGTTTATGGGGATTGGAGCCTGACACCCAACGCAGGATTCGACGCCCCAGTGTTGATCTGTATGCCGCCATATGCCGCGAGAATGCTCTGACTTGGGACATGGTGGAACGTTATTCTCCCCAATCCATTCCAAAGCTGTTTCCGGAGTGATATGATCCATTTATTGGCGGATACCAGGCAAGCCGGAAGGGATTTCCTCCGATGGGGGCTTGTTTTTGTAATTTTACTTTGCCTGGCTGCCTGCCAAACAACTCAACCGAATCCAATTGAAAATGGTCAGATAACTCCAACAAATGGAGTCACTGCCACCTCATCCCCGGTTGAATCCACCCAATATTCCAATCCAACTTATGGATTTGAATTGAGC
>CALMHE010000474.1 GCA_937863865.1 uncultured Anaerolineaceae bacterium
GGGTGGGATTCGAACCCACGGCGGAGTTACCCCCCGCACTCACTTAGCAGGCGAGCCCAATCAGCCACTCTGGCACCTCCCCGGACGAAATTGTAAAGGTCAACTTGCAGCGGAGGGAGAGGGATTCGAACCCCCGGTGGGTGACCCCACACCTGTTTTCAAGACAGGCGCCTTAAGCCGCTCGGCCATCCCTCCCATCGTGCAACCGATTTTACCATACCTCTCCCCCCCTTACAAGGAAACACCGCGCCCCGGAGCGGGAATGCTGCCGGGGCGCCTGATCCTCACAGAGCCAATTTTAAGGGTGACTGGGTTCGCTGGGAGTCATTGCTGGATTCCCGGAGCCATCCCCGTTGCCGGGCGTGGGGGTGCCAGTCGCCCAGGGATTTTGTGGATCGCCCGGTCCAACGCCGCTATATGGGGTGGGCGGTGCCGGTTGGTTCTTCCGTCGGCTGGCTGTCGTATAATTAGGGATCTCAAATCCACCGGTGATTCGGTGAATGATCGACAAAAGAGGACTTTGGAAATATGGTAGATCAGAATGCATTGCAGCCGCTTGATATCATCTCAATCTGCCGGATGAGTGAAAAACCCCCGTTGTTTGCCCCGGGTGAACCCCGCTTCTGGACCGATCCGCATATCGCCAGTCAGATGTTGAAAGCCCACCTGGACCCGGATGTGGATGCAGCCAGCCGCCGCCCCGAGATCATCGAGCGGACGACCGGTTGGATTGCGCAGCATTCAGGATTGAAGCCGGGCGATGCCATCCTGGACCTGGGCTGTGGGCCGGGGTTGTACGCTTTACGGCTGGCAAAAGCCGGCTTTCAGGTGACAGGTGTGGATTTTTCAGAAAATTCCATCCATTACGCGCTGGAGGAAGCTCACCGCCAGGGCTTGCAGGTGGATTATCGCTGCCAGGATTATTTACAATTGGAGGATCAATCGCTTTATGATGCCGCTTTATTGATCTTTGGTGACTTTTGTGCGCTATCGCCTGATCACCGCGCCCGGCTGCTGAACAGGGTGCACCAGGCGCTTAAACCGGGCGGGCGCTTGATCCTGGATGTCTCCACCCCGGCATTGCACCGGAAGGTGAAGTTGAAAAATAACTGGTATGCCGCTGATGGCGGTTTTTGGAAGCCGGGACCACACCTGGTTCTGGAGCAGGGTTATACCTATCCGGGGGATGTGTTCCTTGACCAGTACATTGTGCTGGATGGTGACGGAAAAATCAGCCTGTACCGCAACTGGTTCCAGGCTTACACAGCCGAATCCATCCGGGCTGAATTGGAATCCAATCACTTCAAGGTGGAAAGTCTGTGGAGCGACCTTGCCGGAACTCCGTTCACTCCCGAATCCGACTGGATTGGGGTGGTGGCGGTCAGGCAGCCTTGAATCGACATCAGCCCACCAGGGCGCGGGCAGCCTCGATGGCATTTTCCAGGGGCACCAGTGAGACTTCCTCTCCGATCCGCAGCTTGAACTCGACACTGCCCTGTTTGAGCGACCGTTCGCTGATGTTGATCCGCAGCGGCAGACCGATCAGGTCGGCATCGGCAAACTTGACCCCGGCATATTCGCTGCGATCGTCAAAAAGCGGCTCCATCCCGGCAGCTGTGAGGGAATCCGCCAGTTCGTGGGCAGCTGCATCTGCAATGCCGGTTTTCCCGCTCAACAGCACCAGGTGAATCGGGTAGGGCGCCACGGAAGGCGGCAGGCATAATCCTCTGTCGTCATGGTGTTCCTCAGCGATGCATGCCAGCAGCCGACCCACTCCAATCCCATAACTGCCCATGATGATGGGGCGGTTCACCCCCTGCTCATCGAGGAAAGTGCAGCCCAATGCATCCGTGTAGCGTGTGCCGAGCTGGAAGATGTTGCCCACCTCCACGCCGCGGCTCATGCTCATCGGCGCGCCGCATTGCGGACAGCGGTCACCCTGGCGGGCGGAAACAATGTCCCTGACCAGGCTGGCGGTATAATCCCGCCCAAAGTTGACGTTCCTCAGGTGCAGGTCAGGCTGATTGGCGCCCGCGACCAGATTGGGGCAGGCGGGAATGAGATCATCCACCACCACGCGCACACCCAGGATGCCCACCGGCGAGGCATAGCCCGGTTCGGCTCCAGCCGCCCGGATTTCTTCATCCGTGGCAGGGCGCAGTTCAGCCGCTCCCACTGCATTTGCCAGCTTGGTCTCATTGACTTCCATATCGCCGCGCACCACGGCAAAGATGAGTTCACCGGGCAGGCTGGGATCCGCCGGGGTTGCGGTGAAGAAGACCGCCTTGGCGGTGCGCTCCTCGGGGATATCCAGGAAGGCTGCCAATTCAGCGATGGAGGAGACCCCCGGAGTGGAGACCGGTTCCAACGGGAGCAGGGGTTCGGCTGCAGGTGCCGGTTTTTGGAAACGGCAGACCTGCCGGTTGGCGGAATAATTGCACGAATCACAGAATAAAATCGAATCCTCGCCGATGGGGGTCAGGTACATGTATTCGTGGGCGAGCCTGCCGCCCATCATGCCGGTGTCGGACTGCACCGCCACCACTGGCAGATGACAGCGTTCAAAAATGCGAAAATAGGCATCATAATGTTTCTGGTACTGCTCCGAAAGACCTTCCCAGTCCGCATCCAGGCTGTAGGAATCCAGCATGGTGAACTCGCGTACGCGGATCAAGCCGGCACGCGGGCGGGGATCATCCCGCCACTTGGTCTGCAACTGGTAGACCAACATGGGCAGCTTGCGGTAGGATTGGATCTCGGAGCGTGCCAGGCTGGCGACCACTTCCTCATGGGTCATCGCCAGCACCATGTCACGATTGCTGCGGTCCTTGAAGCGACCCATCTCAGCGCCAATCTGGTACCAGCGCCCGGTTTCCTGCCAGACCTCCGCCGGATGGATGACCGGCATGGTGATTTCCTGACCCCCGATGGCATTCATCTCCTCGCGGATGATCTGCATGATCCTTGCCATGGAGCGGTGAGCCAGCGGCAGGTAACTGAAGATGCCGGCTCCCAGCGGACGGATGTAACCGGCGCGCAGCAGGAGTTGATGGGATGCAGCTTCTGTGTCTGAGGGGGCTTCACGCAGGGTTTGACCAAACAGACGTGAAAGTTCCATAATAATTCCTTTACAGCATCATCAACCAGCCGGAGAAGGCGCGGTAAATTGCTCCTCCCAGCACATGGTTGCTGCGCTGCGCCACCCAGCCCACCACCAGTGCCTGTGAAAAGGTCAGACCGGCTTGCAGAAGGGCAGTCTCACCGGGCAGCTGCAGCCAGAGGGGCAGAAGCCAAAGCGTTGAGAGTACGGCGGTGGCTGCAATTCCCGCCCATTTTCCCAGCCAGGCGGAGAGGCGCAGTTGAATGTAGCCACGGAAGATGCTTTCCTCCGCCAGACCAATCCCCAGCCAGTAGAACAACATGGTCACCTGATCAGCGGCGATGCCCTTGAACAGGGTGGTGAGCTTCCCCCCCAGGAAAAGTGTCAGAAAGCCCAGCGCCAGACCGAGTTGGAAACCGGGCATCAATTGCGGGCGGTTCCAGCCGGCGGAGCGGATGGGCTGCTTGCGCAGGCGCAGCGCCAGGGCGCAGACGAGAACGCACAATCCGCCCAGAACCAGGCGCGGCAAAATGCCTTCCGGCGTGGTGGTGGTGTAGCTGATCTTAATTCCCGGCACGCGGAAGAAGTACAACGAAGCGATGAATGTTACGACAAACAGACTGAATGCCACCATTGCCTCCCGCTTGGGATAGCGGAAGGTGAGAATGCGCAACGGCTTGAAGCGCTTGCTGAGCCCCAACAGCATGGTCACGGCAGCCACGCCAATCAGTTCGGCAATATAGAGAGTGAGCATGTCACGCCCCATCAGCTATGCACCGCTTTCTGTGGGAGTTTGCTCCGGAGCGGCAGGTGATTCAGATTCTTCCAGCCCCAATTCCACCTTTTCCTCCATGCAGACCTGCCCGCGCAGGAAGGCGCCCTCCTCGGTGGCAAAGTTGACCACGGTGACATCGCCCCAGACGCGACCGGTGCCGCGGATTTCCAGTTTTTCAGCCGTGATGTTGCCGCGCACGGCGCCTGCCACAATGACCGTATTGGCGCGCAAGTCGGCACAATTCACTTTGCCGGATTCACCGACCACCAGCAAACCCTTGATGGCGATCTCGCCGTCGAATGTGCCTTCGATGCGTACGCCCCCCGAACCACGCAGATTTCCCTGCCAGGTGATTCCCGGACCCAATACCGAAGTCACCCGCTCAATGGGGGGCGGAGAACCGGGCAAGGTTGATGGTTTTTTAAACATGGTTTATCCTCCTGACCGGACCGGTCACAACAACACGGAAACGCCCAACCAGATGGCGAGCGAAAGAAATAGAATCATCATGCCGATTTTTACCGCCGCAGCGTGTTTTTGCAAAAAGGCAGTTAAATCCCGCGAGGTGGTGCCAAAATATGCCAGTACAAAAACCACGACCAGGGGCAGGATGAACAGAATATTGTAAAGAATCAGATAGGTCACTGCCTGCAGGCGGAGTTCCGGCATGCTGCTGACGAAGATGATGGTGGGCAGATACACCTGACCGGTGCAGGCGAGCTCCAGGAAGGAGATCAGGATGCCGGTGATGAATGCCCCCGCCGCATATGCGCGGGTCTGACGTCCATCGCGGATGACCGCATTAATTTTCATACGCAGCGGCTTGGGCAGGTTGAGTGCCATATCCTCGATTTTGCCGCGGCGCGCCTTGAGATAATCCAAAAAGCTGAAGACTGCCAGACCCAGGCAAAAGAGAGCCGTGAGTGCATAAACCCAGCGGCTGATTATGTTGAGCCAGTTGCCCAGCAGGTCCAGCACCTTGTAAAAGCCCAGCCCCACCACCAGGTATGCCAGGAAGACGCCCACGGTAAACGCAATCCCAACCAGCAGCACGGCTTTGCCCTTGCGCCCGCTTAACGTCAGGTAGGAGACGAAAAAGATGAGGGTGGCGAAGGCACAGGGATTCAACCCGTCCACCAGCCCGGCAAAGACCACCGTCAGCCAGCCCATCGAGCGGAAGCGCTCCACCAGGGTGCTGTTCATGTGTTCCGGGTCAAATGTCTCCCACACCCTGGGCGCGCCCTCCGCCGCGAATGCATCCAGTACGGGCACCAGAGTCTGCGGGTTGATTTCCTCCTCGCCAATCCACGCCTGGTCGCCGATGAAGAGTGCCGGGCTGTGGAAATCGGTCCGCCCGGCGCGGTCTGCCAGCCACTGCCCCAGGGCGGCATCCTCGTAGATGTTAAATTCCTCCACCACCAGGCTTGGATATTTCTGCCGCAGGTAGTTCAGGTCCACCTCGGCACGCGAGCATTCCTGGCAGCCCACCTGGTAGAAATAGGCGGCATACATGGGCGCGGCAACCGCGCAGCCATCGGTGGAATCGGTGGCGCACTCGGTCGCCGCCGGGTTTGCACCCGGGTTGGTGCTTTGCAGGATGGAGGGATCCAGCCCGGGAATGGCGGGAAAGTCCAGCCCGCCCATTTGTGCTGCAGTCTGGATGATGCCCGGCAGTTCGGCGCGGTTGGCGTCCTCGCCGACCAGCACCTGGTTCCCCAGCACCGTCACGGGGATGGCGCGTTGCCCGTTGGAAACCTGGAAGGTTTCCTCCGTTTTCAGGAGCAGTTCGTAGTTTTCGGGCGTGTTGATTTCCACCAGGCGCAGGTCCAGCCGGTCGCCAAGTTCCACCTGCAGCGGAGTGATCACCTCGTCCAGCACCGCCATGCAGTGAGTGCAGTCGGTGGAGTAGAAATACAGCCCGTGGACCACGCCCGTCAGCCCGGTCTGGTTGAATCCGCCTGCAGGGCTGCCCGGGGTGGGGGTGGCGGCGGTTGCGATTGGAAGGGGAAGCGCTGAACCGATCAGCAGCAGTCCCAGGATGGCAAAAAGAAGGGTGGCAAGTGCTTTACGATGCACGGTATCTCCAATGGCAGGGAATCACGATGCATTATACTATGGACTGACGCGCGGGTTATGGTGCGGGCGGTAAATTGTTCCTCGACACACCAGCCATATTCGTGTACACTCAAACCATCAGCAGGGCTGGAATCTCTTGCCCGGCAGTCCGCCATTCCTTTCCCCCGGTTCATCCAGGTGCGGATCAGGCATCGCTCTCCATGCAAAAACAGAAATTCTCCCTTTTTTCCATTCCCAGCGAAAATACCTACATCGACAACCTGGACCAGGTGACCCGGATTGCCGTGTGGTGCAATGCCGTCTTCCTGGGCGCTTATACCATTGTCTATGTCATCCAGGGGTTTTGGGCGGGCTTTTGGGGGAACCTGGCGGCGTTCCTGTTTGCCCTGCTTTCCGTGGTGCTTGCCGAGCGCCAGCGGCGGATGCGGATGGCTGCCCATGTGGCAGTTTTCAGCTTCTTTCTTTCGCTGGTGGGGTCCATTTTTCTGAACGGCGGCTTGAATTCCCCCAGCCTTCCCTGGCTGGTGTTCATG
>CALMHE010000475.1 GCA_937863865.1 uncultured Anaerolineaceae bacterium
ACCCATGGCGGCAAACCTCCCCGCCAGCCAGCCTGGTGCGCTCCCCGGGGCAGGTACGTTCGTTCCCGGAGCGGCAGCAGCCTAGCCCGCGAGCGTGTCCAAAACGTCGTCCTAGCCGACAAGCGGAAATCCCCGGCTTCCCACGACACTGGCATCATAAGACTCCGCCCAATCGTCAAAATCGGCTGCCGGGAATAAATCAGTCATCAACGATCACCGGTTCCAATGCCAGGTGGTGCCGTCCCTGGCATCCTCCAGAATTACATTCATTTCCAGCAGGCGGTTTCGCACCGTATCTGCCAAAGTCCACAATTTTTGTTTTCGTAATTCAGAACGCAATTCCACCAGCAGATCAATAAAACCATCCGCAGCACCGGCACCCTGGACAGACTTGGAAAAAGTCAAGCCGAGCACACTCCCCAATTGATGCAACAGGGATTGGGCAGGTTCCAGTTCAGAATCCACCGCTCCCTCTGCACGTGCCAGGTTGATGTTCCGCACCAGGTCAAACATTGCCGCCAGGGCACCCGCAGAGTTAAAGTCATCATCCATCGCACCTTCAAACAAGGTGTGGGCGGTTTTCATCCGATCCGCCAGGAATTGTTTCTGGTTGTCTGCCAGTCCCTTCGAACCGGGCAGGGCTGGCTTGAGGGCGGAGAGCAGCCGGTCCAATCCGCGTTCAGCCTGTTCCACAACATCATCAGTATAGGTAATGGGTCCACGATAGCTGGAATTGAGGACAATCATGCGAAAGACATCCGGGCTGTGTTGAGCCAGAAACTCCTCGATGGTCACCAGGTTGCCCAGTGACTTGGACATTTTTTCACCCCTGAGTTGCAGCATTCCATTATGCACCCAGTAACGCGCAAAAAACTTTCCAGTCAGGCATTCCGTCTGGGCAATTTCATTTTCATGGTGCGGGAAAATGAGATCATTCCCCCCGCCATGAATATCAATCTGCTCACCCAGGTGATGCAGGTTCATCGCTGAGCATTCAATGTGCCAGCCGGGTCGCCCCGGTCCCCAGGGGCTGTCCCATGCTGGTTCGCCCGGCTTGGAACCCTTCCAGAGAGCAAAATCCATCGGATGTTCCTTGATCTCCCCCACCTCAATGCGGGCTCCCGCCTGCATGTCATCCAACCTTCTGCCGGAGAGTTTGCCATAATACGGGTCACTGGTCACGCGGAAATAAACATCCCCGCCTGCCGGGTAGGCATAACCTTTTTCCATTAATCCGGAAATCATGGCTATGATGCGGTCGATTTCCTGCGTGGCGCGCGGGTTGATGGATGCCGGAAGAACATTCAGGTCTTCCAGGTGATTTTGGTATTCATGAATATATTGTTCTGCAAGCTGGAAGGGATCGACGCCTTGTTGATTGGCTCGGGCAATAATTTTATCGTCCACATCTGTAAAGTTCATTACAAGGGTCACATCATAACCGCGATATTCCAGATAACGCCGGAGTATGTCAAACACAAGCGCCGACATGGCATGTCCAATATGAGCCTTGTCATACACGGTCGGACCGCAGACATACATCCGTACTTTTCCAGGTTCAATGGTTTCGAATTCTTCTTTTCTTCTCGATAAAGTATTATAGATTTTCAATGTCACGAGGTTTATCTCCTATTCAGACCGATCTTCCGGACGGGCGAATATCATTCTACCTGCCGCAGT
>CALMHE010000476.1 GCA_937863865.1 uncultured Anaerolineaceae bacterium
GATCATCTTCCTTGAAAGGCACCGGGGTGAACTTGGGGTAGGCGCACACTGTTCCAATGGCGATAAACTTTTCAACACCGCGTTGCCATGCCTGGTGCATCAATTCAACACCCATCATCAGGTTGTCATAGAAGAACTCCGCAGGATGCAGCCGGTTGGCGCCAATCCCGCCGACATGCGCCGCCAGGTGGATGATCAGATCCGGATGGGAATCAGTCAGCATGCGCTGAATTTCAGAACCCTTCACCAGGTCGTAATCCTCAATCACGGGGATAAAAATATGTTCCACACCGCGGGCGCGCAATTGTGCTTGTACAAACTGCCCTAAAAAACCTGCCCCACCGGTTACGCAGACACGGCGGTTTTTCCAGTAATTGGTTTCATTCATGGGTTGATGATCCCTCCCATTCCAGATGTACTTTCAATTCCACCACCCGCAGCGTGGGGGCTGTTCCGTTCTCAACCACGGCAAGACCCTGTTCCAGGCAGGTGAGGCGGACGACATCCGCCACATCTCCTTCACCGACAACCTGCACGCTGGAATACCCGGCTTCGCAGATCTGGCGGACAGCTTCACGCGTCCGCTCGCGAACCAGGCGGTAAAGATGGAAAGAATTCTGAATGTAATCCACCGTCAAGCGGGCACGCAGAGCCATGCCCTCAGAGGTGATGATGTACCGCAGCTTGCGGCGTTCAATCCGCCGCACCTTGATGTACCCCTTCTCAATCAACCGCTTGAGATGCCAGTTGATGGTTCCCACGGCGACCCCCAGTTGAACCGCAAGAGACGCCTGGGTGGAATCCGGATTCCGTTCTATATGTTCAAGCAGGGTCAGGTCACGGTGATTGTCTTGGAAAGTGCTCATGGAGATCCTATATTCAGTCGTTGAATTATACCTTTGGGGGTTCAATCGGTCAAGGTCGACCTTACAACCACTTTAGAATTCTGTTTTTTCCCGCTTCTGCAACAACCCGAAATTTTGAATGAAGTACAATAGACACGGCTGGGTCTTTGCCAGACTGGAATGCCAATCATCCAATCCGGTGAGCATCCGCAGGACCAATCGCCAATAATTTCCAAACATTCCATGACAGCGAGGTTCCCATGGGTAAGGCACGATTATTAATTGTGGAAGATGACGTTGATATTTCGACCATGCTGCGCATTTACTTCTCCAGCCAGGGTTATGATGTGGATGTCGCCGGGAGGGGGGCGGATGCGCTGGAGAAAACCCGGCATGTGATGCCCCATCTGATCATTCTGGATATCATGCTGCCGGATATTGATGGCTATGGGGTATGCCGCACCCTGCGCATGAACACCCGTACCAGCCACATCCCGGTGATTTTCCTGACCCAAAAAGATGAACGAAGCGACCGTCTGCAGGGATTGGAACTGGGCGCTGATGATTACATCACCAAGCCGTTTGACATTGAAGAATTAAAGCTGCGCGTGCAGAATGCCATCAGCCGTGCCCAGCGTGAAAGCCTCACTGATCCCCAATCGGGTCTGCCTGCCGGGCGGATGATCGAAGATCAGTTGCGGCGAATGATCCGCCAGGAGGGATGGGCGTTCATGGACATCCGCATCAACCATTTTGACGCCTTCAAGGATGTTTATGGTTTCATAGCCGCCAACGATTGCCTGCGTTATTCCGCAATGCTGTTGGGGGAGGTGGCGGATGAACTTGGGACGGTGAATGACTTCATCGGTCATGCCGGCGGGGATAATTTTATTTTGATCACAACCAGTGATCATGCCCAACCCATCCGAAAACGTCTGAAGGAACGGTTCGGCGAGGAAATTCTATCGCATTATTCGTTTACTGACCGCCAGCAGGGCTTCATTATGGCGCCTGGAAAGGACGGTACCAGCCATCAGGTGCCATTGATGACCCTGGCTGTCGGAGTTGTGACTCCCTCCACTCAGTATTTTGCGGATATTCGTGAAATCACCGAACTGGCAGCCGAGAACCGGCGCCAGGACACCCAGTAACACCCTCATCCCTCATATGAATTCACCCACACTGATTGCCGGTATTCTCATTGCTGCTTTGGGCTTAACTTTCTGGCTGATTGCCCGGATATTTATTCGTATTCAGGATCGCTCCCGTACCCGCCACGAGTGGAAATTCTTCAACCCCTCCTGGATCGAAAACACATCAGATGACATGGTCATCATCATTGAATCTGGCGGACGGATTGTGTCGCTCTCGACTGGCGCCCGGGAATTATTAAATATCGAAGGGGAAGAATTTCCCAACCTGGAAAACCTGGCAAGGCGCCTGCGTCCCAGCGAGCCTTTTCTGGCGCTGTGCACCAGCCCGGGTTATGGTAAATTTGTGGCAGGTATGCAGGACCTGGAGGTGGAATCCCACGCTGTGACCTTGCCATCTGGAGAGTATATGCTGCTGACCTTGCGGAATCTCCAGCCCGGGGGAATTATCCGCGAGGGAGCCGGTCAAACCTCCCCATCATTTCTGGGTGTCATGCCGGCTGATATGGATCTGGAACCAAAATTATTGATGATCCTTCAGGATTTACAAAAATTGGTCCTGGCGGATATTTATGAACTGACCATCTGGGATCCGGAGAAGGAATATCTGGTTCCTTTCCGGGTGATCGGTCAATCGAGTGAGGATATTCAACTGGAAAAACCCTTCAA
>CALMHE010000477.1 GCA_937863865.1 uncultured Anaerolineaceae bacterium
CCATTATTCCGGATATGGGAACCTGCCAAATCCCCCACCCGGGAAAGATATTGATCTGCAGCGATGGGTTATGGGGAGTCCTGCCTGAATCGATAATTTTAGATACCGTTTTAAAAGCTGAAAATCCATCCATTGCCTGTCATGAACTTGTGGAAGCAGCAAATATTGCAGGTGGTCCCGACAATATCAGTGTCATCCTGATCCAGTATTTATAAGGGGGTGCCTTTTGGAAGATTATTATAATTTAATAGGAGTGCCATTCGATGCAACCGGGGAGGAAATCCGGGTTGCATATTTTGAAGCAGCCCGGCAAAATCATCCGGACGCCAATCCTACACCCCAGGCAAAAGAGGATTTTCTGAAGATTCAGGAAGCATATGAGGTTCTGTCAAATCCCCAAAAGAGAGAGGAATATAATCTCACTCTTCCGAAGGAATATCACGAAAAATCAGCTTTGGAAGTCAATGTGCGGTATAGCCGGCATACGGTTCCATTACTGGGAGAACCACAGATCGTCTATGCTTTATTGGAATTAACCTGTACTGCAGAAACGGATCCTCTTTATTTACCACCAGTAAATTTATGCCTAGTGGTGGACCGCTCCACATCCATGCAAGGCAATCGAATCGGGATGGTGAAAGAAAATATCCGGCAGCTGCTTCATTTACTAAGACCTCAGGATATTTTATCCATTGTAACTTTTAGTGATCGGGCTGAGGTATTATTACACCCCACGCAGGTTAATGGGCTTGGCGAATCAGATCTTGGCTTGAACAAGCTGGCGACATCCGGAGCGACTGAAATCTTTCAAGGATTGGAAGCAGGATATGAGCTGATCCAGCAAGGATCGAATCATCAAATCAACCGGCAGATTGTTCTTCTGACAGATGGGCATACTTATGGAGATGAAGAATCTGCCTGCCAGCTGGCGCAAATTGCCGCTGAACAAGGAATTTTTATCAATGCACTTGGGTTCGGCAATGAATGGAATGACATATTCCTTGACCGTTTGTCTGCCATTGGCGGCGGCAATTCCTCATATGTCGTCAATTCAAAAGATCTATACACGTTCTTTGATATGAAACTCAGAAACCTGGAAAGTTTATACGCCAGGAGCATTACCCTGGAGTTTGAATCGGATCCTGGTGTTCAGTTGAGGTACGCATTCCGTTTACGACCTGAAATCAGCCCGCTGCCTGTTGGAAAACATATATTGCTGGGCGGTTTAAATTATGGAAAATCCTTGAGCCTGATCCTGGAATTTTACCTTTCACCCATGCAGGATGAAAAAGCGGATGTTCGACTGGCAAAAGGAAAAATAACCATGGATATTCCTTCCATGCCAATTTCCAAAAACCGGGTACTGGTTGAAATAAAGCGACCGGTCCATGTCACATTGAACCATGAACTGCCGCCCCCCGCCATTATTGAAGCTTTGTCAAGGCTTTCCTTGTATCGTTTACAAGAAAAAGCACGCCAGGACGTGGCAGCTGGAGATATTATTCAAGCTTCACGTCATCTGCATCATTTGGCAACTCATCTCCTCGCCAGGGGGGATCGAAGTCTGGCTCAAACAGTTATGATGGAAGTGGAATATTTGCAGAAAAATCGATCTTTCAGTACGGAAGGTGACAAACGAATCAAGTATGGCACCTGTTCCCTTCTGACCCTTGCACCCCCGGAGTCGTAACAATATGATCACTTGTCCCAATTGTCATCATCAAGAAATTCACGGAGTACTTTTCTGCAGTGAATGTGGAACTCAGTTAACAACTGTTGAGTCATTAACGACTCAATCCATTCGCCGTACTCCATCAGAACTATTGGATAGCATCGATCAGCCACTCCCCCCGCTTGATTTAACAGCCGATGACCGGGCGGGTGATGTTGAGGTAAAGATATCCCTGCATCTCGTCGAAAGCGGCAGGATAATCGAGTTGGGAGGCAGGAACGAGTATACTCTGGGAAGGGCGACCGAAGGTCAACCCATCCTGCCGGATGTGGACCTGTCTACATATGAAGCCTACTCGCAAGGTGTATCCCGGTTTCATGCATCATTGAAAGTAATCAGTCAACGGGTGGTGATCGTTGATTTGGGATCATCAAACGGGACCCGGGTTAACGGACAAAAAATTGTTCCCAACGTGGATTATCCTCTCAGTCACGGAGATATCATTGGCTTGGGGAAATTTAAGCTCCAGGTATTAAGTCATTACTAGATCATATTAAAAGGATATTG
>CALMHE010000478.1 GCA_937863865.1 uncultured Anaerolineaceae bacterium
AATTCGGATTGCAGCGGAAGCTCTTTTTTGTGAATCTGGATATGAAGCAACCAGCGTTGATGCAATCTGCCGGATGGCTCAGGTGACCAAGGGGGCTTTCTATCATCATTATCCCAGCAAACAGGCATTATTTCTGAATTTAATTTACTACTGGCTGGAAACACTGGACATGGGTTTTCAGGTCGCCATTCAGAATGCCACCTCGGTTCCGGATGCATTTCAACAAATGGCGGAACAAATGGACCTGATATACAATCATGGTCCCAATCGTTTGCCTCTTTTGCTTGAATTTTATAATCAAGCTACCCGGGATCCTGTCATTTGGGAAGCGACGGTGGAACCTTATCATAAATATGTGTCCAACTTTGCCACCATGGTTCGCAAAGGAATTGCAGAAGGAAGCCTGGCGCCCATCGATCCTGACCTGGCTGCGCGAATCATCGTCTCGCTGGGGGCGGGATTGGTGATGCAGGGATTAATGGATCCTCATCATACCAATTGGGGGGAAGTGGCGCGTGAAGGTGTGGCACATTTACTGGCAGGGCTGCAGTATCCCAGGATTGATGAATGATTCCAGGAAGTAATGCTTCATGACGATCCTTGATGAAATTATTGACACCATTCAGGAAGATGCGCCGGTCACATCGGTTTTGATGGGAATTTACTGGACTCTTGTCATTACACCACGCGGGTCTGGAATGGCAGCGACATTTGGGAATATCCACGCCCCTGGGAAGGGGAAAATCCGGGGTGTGGGAACCTTTGAGGAAATGAGCACCCGCAGTCTGGTGGAATATTCACGTTCTGAAAATCCCCTGGAAGCCAGCCTGGGAATTGCTGCCCTTAACGCACTGATTTGTCCCCAGGAACCTGCAGGGATTGAGTTAAACGCTTTTGATGTCCTGGTGAATTGGGGAAGGGATCGACAGGTGGTAATGGTGGGACATTTTCCATTTGCCAGGCGTTTGCGTCCCCAGGTGGGTAACTTGTGGGTGCTGGAAAAGGATCCGGAGGAGGATGACATACCGGCTGATCGGGCGTACGAATTGATTCCCCAGGCGGATGTCGTGGCAATCACAGGCAGCAGTTTGATTAATCACACTTTGGATGGATTGCTAAAATTATGTAAGAAAGATGCCAGGGTGATTATCCTGGGACCCAGCACGCCGTTATCACCGGTATTATTTGATCATGGTGCCAAGCTTATATCGGGCGTACAGGTGACAGACCCATCACTGGTTTATCGAACCATAAGCCAGGGGGCGGATTTCCAACAAGTTGAGGGAGTCCGGCTGGTTACTGTGAAGCCGGATGGATTATCCAAATTAGAGGTTGAGAAACATTAATGAAATCCATTATTGAGTATTCAGAAATGATTGCCCGGCAGATTCGTGCCCAGGCAACCCAAACCGCCGCAGTGATTGAACTGCTCGATGAGGGAAATACAGTTCCATTTATTGCCCGATATCGAAAGGAGCGCACCGGCTCCCTGGATGATGAACAGATTCATCAGACCAAAACAATGTTGGAGCATTTACGCAATCTGGATGACCGGCGAGCCGTGATCCTTGCTTCCATTGAAGAGCAGGGAAAATTAACCGATCAACTTCGAGCTCAAATTGAGAAAGCTGAAACCATATCGGAACTCGAAGATCTTTACCAGCCTTATCGTCCAAAACGCCGTACACGGGCGATGATTGCCCGGGAGCATGGCTTGTAGGGTCTGGCTGAATACATTCTACGTCAGCCGTTGGATGGTTCCATTCCCGGAGTGGTTGCTGAAAATTATTTAAATGACGATGTCCCGACCATCGGGGAGGCATTGGCAGGTGCCCGGGATATTGTGGCAGAGACAATCAGCGACCATGCTGAGGTTCGCGGGTTGACACGCCAGAAGGCTTTACAGTCAGGTTTAATCCATTCAGAAAAGAATGCTGATGTTGACGATCCACGATCGGTTTATGAGACGTACTATGAATTTACCATTCAGGTCAATCGAATCCGCCCGCACCAGATTCTGGCATTGGACCGGGGAGAAGGAGAAAAAATTCTCCGGGTAAGGGTGGAGATTCCAGAACGGGATTGGCAAATCGCCATTCTTGCCTATTTTCGGGCGGACACCCGTTCTGCCTTTAATTCGTTTTTTATGCAGGCAATGCGGGATGCCGCTGAGAGGCTGCTTCTGCCGGCAATTGAAAGGGATGTACGCCGGTACCTGACGGAAACCGCCCAGGCACATGCCATCGGGGTATTTGCTGCCAATTTAAAAGCCTTGCTTTTACAACCTCCACTGGTTGAACAGGTGGTGTTGGGGATTGATCCGGGTTTTCGGACCGGCTGCAAAATTGCTGTGGTGGATGAAAATGGAAAATTGTTGGAAACCGGGACGATATATCCACATGAACCTCAAAAACGGATGGATGAAGCTCTTGTTGAGTTGAGACGACTTGTTTTAAAGCATGGTATTACGTTGATCGCCATCGGGAATGGAACCGCTTCACGGGAATCAGAAGCCATGGTTGCCCGGTTGATCCGAAATCAGCCGGATGTGCGGTATTTAATCGTCAATGAAGCCGGAGCAAGCGTCTATTCAGCAAGTTCCCTGGCGCGGGTGGAATTTCCCGGGCTGGATGTCAGCCTGCGGGGAGCGGTTTCCATCGCCCGGCGGGTTCAGGATCCGTTGGCAGAACTGGTGAAAATTGACCCCAAGTCCATCGGTGTGGGCATGTACCAGCATGATGTGAATCAAGCGGAGTTGGGAAGAATGCTGGAATCCGTTGTTGAGGAGGTGGTCAACCGGGTCGGAGTGGATATCAACACGGCGTCATCGGCATTATTGACCCATGTTTCTGGAATTGGACCAAAACTGGCAGAACGAATTGTTGAGTACCGGAATGAAAATGGCATATTCCATAACCGGCAGGAACTGCGCAAGGTCAGTGGATTGGGTCCCAAATCATTTGAACAATGCGCCGGCTTTCTGCGCATCCGTAATGGAGAAAATCCTCTGGATGGCGGCGCCATCCATCCGGAAAGTTATCCAGCAGCGAGCAAGTTGATGTCAATTGCCGGGTTCACCCTGGCGGATTCCATGGAGGAAAGACAGAAAAAGCTGACAGAATTGCAGGCAGGTTCTCATTTGGATGACCTGGCAGCGAAAGTCGGGTGTGGCGTGCCCACCCTGCAGGATATCATGGAACAGCTTGTCCGTCCGGGGCGTGATCCACGGGAGGATTGTCCCCCGCCAATTTTGAGATCAGATGTCTTGAAAATGGATGACCTGGTGGATGGGATGCAACTGAAGGGAACAGTCCGCAATGTGGTGGATTTCGGCGTTTTTGTGGATATCGGAGTCAAGCAGGATGGCTTGCTGCACCGGACACAAATTCCAGGTGGAATTCATCTTCAAGCAGGTGATATCATCCAGGTGGAAATATTAAAAATTGAGGTGGAGCGGGGACGCATATCGTTGGGTTGGATTGAATAATATTTTCCATCATGACTCAAATGGTTAAGGAAAGCGTTTTTTTGATTTGAGTATCATGCTGGTTGACTGTCTGTGGTAATTAAAATTGTATATGAAAACGGTTAAGAATCCTTAAAACATGTCTGGATATATTGACTCGGAGCCTGAAATTTCCTATACTAATAGTGCAGGGAGCTCCAAGAAATTGGACCTTTCTCCACTGGCAGTGAACCAACATCAGTTGAGTTTGAAAGTTCGGGATAGTTCCCGGAAAACACAACTCCGTTGGGGATGACCAATCTGGCGAGGAAGTTCAGAAGACCAATCCAGTAGTACGTTCGAATAGAGCAAGCGAATTGATTGGATACTGGATGGAGCCAGAG
>CALMHE010000479.1 GCA_937863865.1 uncultured Anaerolineaceae bacterium
GCCCGGATGAGTTAGATCTCGTAATCCATGGAACTGGATGGAAGGAATAAAAATGGATCAAACCCCTCTGGAAAAACATTCAACCTTGTGTACATTAACATTACACTTGTTGCCAGGTATTTTAATTGGAGGTTTCTTTTTCATCTTCAGACAGCCAGTCATTAATCTGGGGTACCCTTCAAGTATGGCGCTCATTCTTGGGGTTGCCTTCATCCTGATTCCATTTGAACTTGGATATCTTTTGTACCAGGGAAGGAAAAAAACAGGACGATACACGTTGGCGGGAGTCATCAGTTATCGAAACCCAATTCCCTGGTGGGAATATCTTGTATGGGTGAGCATTGTTTTTATCATGATCAGCGCAATCTTCACTTTTATGCAGCCTGTCGATGCCACCTTGAAGGATTTCTTGTTTTTCTGGATTCCTGACTTGGATCTTGGATTATCCGGGAATTACTCCAAATCGACATTGATCGTTACATTTGTCCTTTTCTTTATCTTCATCAATGTCCTGGGTCCCCTGGTTGAGGAATTATATTTTCGGGGATATTTATTGCCCAGAATCAAAGGACGGTACGCCATCCTGCTGCACAGTTTTCTGTTTGCTGTGTACCACACCTTCTCTCCATGGATGATCATCACCAGGACTATTGGACTTTTACCGCTGATTATTTCTGTAAAAAAGAAAAATATTTATATTGGTATGATTCTTCACTTGATGGTGAATTCCATTGATGTGATCGTTGGCGTTATGTATATTTTACAGATGACATCGTGATTATAACCAACAGACCTTGATGACAATCCCCGTTCACTCCTGAATGGGTAAAGATGAATTCCCGGTTTCTTATTCACGCACAATCGGTAAATCATTGGCAGCAATGTAATCAAGTAAATTTGATCGCGATTTTTTCGAAAATATTTTGTTATCAATAATATCTCAACGTCCAGTTTTACCGGTCCAACCTGTACAGACCGAATTGTTTTGCCAGTTGATAAACTTCCAGGAATTCTTCATGCGTAACCCTGCGGTTTAACTCTGGGAACTGTCCTGCCTGGTAACAAGGACGATATTGGTCCATCAGATTAAGGTATGTGTTTGGAGATATTTCCTCAGCCAAAAAACGCAGAATCTCCTTCGAACCAGCAAGGTCATTGGGTAAAACCAGATGCCTTACCAGTAAACCTCTAAAAGCGATTCCAATTTCATCAAGTTGGAGATCCCCAACCTGGCGGCTCATTTCATGTAACGCCATCCGATTAATCCTCGGGTAATCTGGGATTTTGGAATACTTCCGGGCAATCACCTCGTTGGAATATTTCATATCGGGCATATAAATATCCACGATCCCATCCAGAAGAGCAAGGCTATCGGAGGAATCATATCCGCCTGAGTTATACACAACGGGCAGGTCAAGCCCTGCCTGGGCAGCGATGAAGACGGCAGCCAGAATTTGAGGTATCACATGTGTGGGAGATACCAGGTTGATATTATGACAGCCCATGTCTTTCAACTTTAGCATCATCCCTGCCAGCTCTTCAGGTTGGACCTCGCTGCCTGTCCCCTTCTGACTGATGTCATAATTTTGACAATAACAGCAGTGCAGGTTACAGTTCGTAAAAAAGATCGTTCCCGATCCCTTCCATCCACTTAATGGAGCTTCCTCACCATAATGCGGACCAAAACTACTGACCTGAGATAAGGATCCAGTTTTACATGCGCCCAGTTCTCCCTTCAATCGGTTCACTCCACAATTCAGGGGACAAATATTGCATGCAGATAGAAGCTGCCAGGCAGTTTCAATCCGGGATGGAAACGTCCCATTGCGCAGAAGTTGGATGTACGAAGGCTCCCAAATATCCATATTGGGATTCTATAGGTTTTTCATAATCCTGCCAAGCAAGCAAGATAAATGAACAGTAAATTATTTGCTTAATATTCAAGGATCAGAGTTGGTTTTTGTTTTCAGTTAACCTTCACATCCACCAACAGAAATTTGAATAGGCTTAACATCCATCCGCAAAAGCATCCACCACCGGACGGATATCCGGCATCATTGGAAATAGAATTGGGCAGGTGACCCCAGCGTCAATATATTCCCTAACCTTGGAACGGCATTCCCGTGTCGTACCGACTGCCATCAAATTACGGACAACTTCCTCAGGAATCTCCTTACTGGCGCGAATATAATCCGCCTCCGTCGCCGGCCAGCCCAATATCGACTGCACCTTTTCCAGCAGTTCTTCGCTGACTCCGCTGGCTTTCATGATATGGGGTTCTGTCGCCAAATAATAGGCAACCAATTTCTTGGCTTCAGCCATGGCGCCTTTTGGATCCGTGTCTGATAGACAACAAACAAGCAGCTCCGGAAGATCGATTTCATCCATTGATCTGCCGGCTTTGTTGGCTCCCTTTTCAACCAATGAGATCGCCCGACGGATATAATCCACGGATACGACATAATTTAACACCACCCCATCAGCAATCTCACCCGCCATCTCCAGCATCTTGTCACCAGTTGCACCAATGTAAATGGGGATATCCCGCGG
>CALMHE010000480.1 GCA_937863865.1 uncultured Anaerolineaceae bacterium
TCCTGGGGCTTGGGTCGCACGGTTATCCGCTGTATGCAGCCCTCACCTTTGCCGCCCCCGGCTTCAACCAGACGATCTACAATGACCCGTTCACGGGTGAATATGAGATCGAACTGTACTTTGGTCAGGAATACGATGTGACGGTTGCAGCGATTCCCGGCGGATATGATCCCTTTATTGGGACCTACACCCCGGATGCGGATCCTGACACACAGGATTACTACCTGTATGTGCCTGAAGAATCCTGCGCCGCCCCTGGCTACCAGCCGGAATACGATGTCTTCTTCAATTTTGAAGGCACGGATGGCGGCTTTACCGTCAGTGGCACCACTTCCTGGGCATGGGGCATACCCACCAGCGGACCAGGCGACGCCCACTCCGGCGATTATGTCTGGGCGACCAACCCGGCAGGTCAGTACGGCAACTACGAGGATGGCTACACCACCTCACCGGCGATTGACCTGACGTTCCTGGGCACCGATACCCCGGTCCTGGAGTGGTACCAGTGGCTGGTCTCGGAGAGCGGCTACGATTACGCCTCTGTGCAGGTCTCCAAGGATGGCGGCACCACCTGGACGACTGTCTATGGTGAAGCAAGTGGCACGATTGACGAGACCTGGACCAAGCACACGGTGGTTCTGGATTCCACCTACAACGTGGCAAACTTCCTTGTCCGCTTCCGCTTCCGCTCCGACGTCTCTGGGAACTATGATGGCTGGTATGTGGATGATGTGGGCATCTTTGGCTTTTCTGCCCCGCCCGTCACGGTCGTCTGGACGGAGGACTTTGAAGCCACCGACGGCGGTTTGACCCATGGCGGTGATTACGATGAATGGGAATGGGGCACCCCCACCACCACATTCCCGGGCGGCTGTGCACAGGGTACTTCCTGCTGGGACACCGACCTGGATGGTAACTACGAGGGCAATTCCAACTACTACCTGATGACCCCCGCCATTGACCTGAGCGGCGTGGCTCTGCCTCCGGGCGCCTCGCTGTACTTCAAGTGGTGGCAGGCGATTCACATTGAAAGTGCTTCCTGGGATCATGCCACGGCGCAGTACTCCACCGATGGCGGCACCACCTGGTACACCATGTGGGAACACACTGGCAGTACCCGCAGCGATAATTGGGGTCAGAAGATGTATGACATCACCTCTGCGGCTGGTGGAAACATCTGGTTCCGGTTTATGATCAGCAGTGACGGCTCGGTGAACTACGAAGGCTGGTCGCTGGATTTGTTTGAAATCAGCTACCAGGAAACCTACACGGTTCCCACCCCCGATTGTTTTGCCATCCCCGGCGGCGTGGTGGCTGGCTATGTCTATGACGACAATACCCTCGATCCACTGACCGGTGCTGGTGTGATTTCCGACACGGGCGCGGCAGGAACCACCTTCGCCATCCCCGAGGACCCGATTGAGGGCTTCTACTGGATCTTCCAGCCCGCCACGATCACAGCACTGGCTGCGGCTCCCGTTCCGGCGGCAATTTCCGGCGGCGGCAGCACCTCTGCACTGACCACCTCGGGTGGATCCGTTGCAGTTGCCCCAGTGACAGCTCCTCCGGCGGTCAATGCCATTCTCTGGGATCAACCACTCAGTACGGTGAACCAAAACGCTTATGTCAATCAGGAATTTCCAGATGCTCCTGATTATTCCTCCTTCCTGGCGGATGACTTTGTAGCCACAATGCCCTGGGCAATCACCAGTCTGTTTATTCCTGGTGATGGCTGGAATGGCTTCTCAAGCTTGCTGAATGCCACAGCGCTGAATTTCCAGATCTATGCCGATAACGCTGGAATTCCGGCTGGTTATCCCGGGGGCGGCGCACCGGTCTGGTCGCTCTCCGTTCCCCCGACCGATCCGCAGGTCACGCTCGCGGTGGGCACACCAGGAGGATATCTCTCCAATACCACACTCACCCCGGCTTCCCCGATTAACCTGCCTCCAGGTCACTACTGGCTGGTCTACTACCCAACCATGGAATTCGGTTCGTACGGGCAGTTTGGACGCCAGCCGGCGGATACAACCAATGGCTATGTCGGTCAGTTCATCAACCCGGGCGGCGGTTTTGGCTATGGTTCCGCCTGGCAGGCATGGACTGTGATTGGAGCCACGCAGCAAGACATTGCTTTCCGCATCGAAGGCATGGCAAGCACATCTGAATTCCACGACTTCACTGCCTCCATGGACAAGTACATGGATGATACAGAGACCGTGGAAGTGATGCTGGATGCCATCAACCAACAGGACTTCTACCTGCCTGCCGGATTGCTCAGCTTTGATCCACCAGCCCTGGAAGTCACCATGCAGATGGGCGACGCTCCTCTCGATGAAACCCTCACCATCTACAATGATGGACTGGCGCCTGTCGACTTTGAACTGACGGAGAAAGACCAGGGCTATCTGCCCCCGCTCTCCATCCCGCCATTCACCGGCACCCTGCCTGAGGAAACCGGTCCGGCATCCACTGGACCTGCCCCCAAGGGAAATCATGCGGCATCGATCAAGGGAAATCTGTTTGACGGGCTGCTGGCTGGAGAACCGGCATTTGCGGTGGATCTGAATACCAACGAACTGGTGCATATCCCTGATACCACAGCTCCGGGCGTCTGGAACATCATTGGCGCAACCATGACCTCGCTGTTCTCGGGCGATTTCATTGGCGGCGACTTCTCCACCCTGTATGCCATCAGCTATACCGATAACAACCTCTACACGGTGGATACCGCGACCGGCGCCTACACCCTGGTGGGTACTGCAGTATCCCCGGGTGGCAACTGGACGGGTCTGAGCGGTACACCGGATGGCACGCTGTACGGTCTGACTTCGGTATGTAACACGTCCACCAACCTGGTCACGGTGGATCCGGCAACCGCAGCGGTCACAGATCTGGGTTCATTGCCTGGCATCACTTGCGGCATCGACCTGGCATACAACACCAATGATGACATGATCTACATTGTGGATATCGTCACCGACAGCTTGTTCAAGGTTGATCCGGCGACAATGACCATCACCCTGGTTGGAGCGACCGGTATCAGTGCCAACTACGCCCAGGGCATGGACTATGAAGAAGAAACCGGCGTTCTGTACTGGGCTGCTTTCAACTACGACACCTATGCCGGAGAGCTTCGCATCATTGATACCACGACAGGCAATAGCGCTTTGGTTGGTGGATTCCCCGATGGGGCTGAAACCGACTGCCTCGCCTTTGAAACGGGTGGCGCCGCGGATGTCCCGTGGCTGAGCGAAGACCCGGTCAGCGGGACAGTGGCTGGAGAAGGCTGGCAGGATGTTACTGTCACCTTTGATCCATCCACTTTGGGTCAACCCGGTGACTACCTGGCGGAACTCAAGGTCAAGCACAATACGCCGTACCCGGTGGGCAACATCCCGGTCACACTGCATCTGCTGGCTCCGGAAGATTATGGAACCTTCAATGGCACTGTCTACGGATTGGAAGCCTGCGATGTGAACCCGACCCCGCTGGCAGAGGCAACCGTCAACTTCTGGCAGGAGGATGTGCTGGTCGCCACCACCACCACGCTGGAGAATGGGTACTACAGCTTCTCGGTACCGTCTGGCACCTATGACATCGAAGTCCTGATGGACGGCTATGTCAGCCAGGTGCTTGAGGGTGTCGTCCTGGGTGATGGAGAAACGGTTACCAACGACTTTGAACTGCGGCTTCTTGCACCCTGCATTGTGGTCAGTCCAACCAGCCTGGAGCAGTGGTTGATGCCGGATACAACCGGAACCAAACCCCTGCACCTGGAGAATACCGGCGCAGCGGACGGCGACTTTGAAATTCTGGAAGCTGGCGCCACCATCAATGAAAGCCTGCTGCTGGAAGGTTTTGAGGGCGGTGTGATGCCTCCGGCTGGCGGCTGGGAAACCATTCACAACGGAACCACCACCCGGGAATGGACCATCGTGGATGTCGCAACCTATCCAGACTTCGTTTACGAAGGTCAATATGCAGCCTGGGTTAACTACGATTCCTCTTCAAACTCAGACGAATGGCTGCTGACACCCGTACTGGATGTAAGCGCCGTGACCGATCTGACGTTGACCTTCATGGCGGAATCCGATACATCATATCCCGGGGCTGACATGAAAGTCTGGGTGACGGATGAGACGGGAACCCCGTTGACACCTGAACCGCTCTGGGACCTGATTCGGGACGAGTCATGGAGCACCTTTGAATACCGGCAGATCACGGTTGATCTCACCGAATTCGATGGCTACGGCGATATTCGGGTTGCCTGGCAGTATGTGGGATTGGATGGTGAATCCTTCGGCTTGGATCTGATCGAGCTGACGGGAAGCCTGGACATTCCCTGGCTGTCGGAGGATCCGGTTGCCGGAACCCTGGCGGCGGATGGCGGCGAGGCGGACATCACGGTCACCTTTGATGCCACCGGTCTGGCACTGGGAGATTACTTCGCCACATTGAAGGTAAGGAACAATGTTCTGCCCACCATCAACATCCCGGTGACACTGCATGTGGTTGAATCGGTGACCCGTTACCTCTGGCTGCCGGTCATCCTGAAGTAAATCGAATCAACGGGGAAGCCGCAAGGCGGACCTGAATAGGAAAATGCTTCCGGAGGCAATCCCGCTCCGGAAGCATTTTTATTTTGGAAACAAGCTTCTATCCAGAGTGAAAAGACCATCCACACAACTTTTTTCCGAACGAACTCGATCTACAGGAATTCAATGTAAATTTCACTTGACATTTTGAGATATCTT
>CALMHE010000481.1 GCA_937863865.1 uncultured Anaerolineaceae bacterium
GTCTATTCCATATCTGAAAATGTTATCATTGGAAAGGGAGGCTTGCTCATAGTAAACGACTATGGTATGGACTTCACAGAACTAGGAAAAATGATAAAAGTAGTAAAAGAAGATGGCAAGGATTTGGTTCTTCCTCTTGTCATCTAGATTTTTTCCAACGGATCAAATATTAATGTCAATGTCCTACCAGCTACCGGGATAACCTGCTCGGTTCTGGATTGGTAACCCTCCTTAACAGCTGTGACATTTATTAGTTCGTTGGCCACTTCCTTCAACCCAATGATCGGAGCCACTCCTTGTGGCATATCATTTATTATGATGTCGCAATCTTGTGGAGTTGTGAAGATATTGATGTTGCCGGTCGCAGTTGGTATAGGCGGCAATATCCTATAGATTTCATTCTTGCCACGAGCCACATTAATTGTCTCATGATGAGAACTGCAACCATCTGCAACGAGGGTTATCTCATGTTTTCCGGGAAGCATATCCCAATGGTCAGGGGTTATACGATGGGTATCCTGGCCATCGACGAATATCATGGCGTGGGTAGGCTTGGACTTGAACTCGACCCTAACCAATGTCGGCAGCTCGGCAATCTTGCACTTTTCATACGCCGCTTTGATTTCGTCATGATCTATGTACATGTTTCTCCCTTTATTGTTGGGGCTTGATAGACATTCGTTAACCATTATATAATTTACAAAAATGTCTTTCCAGTCATCGCGACGATACAGCTCTTCTTCATCACCATTGCCGATATATACCGCACCCAGGACTCTGCGATACATTTCCATCGGAGAGTGGGGATCAAAATACACTGTAACCATTTTGCCGAGGACCAGCTCTTTCATTCGCGCAGTTGCAGGTCCCGACCCACTGTACGTCCCTTTTTCAGCCGAGTCGATCCCGGCAAGCCTGACCTCTTTTCCATTTACGAAAATGGTGTCGCCATCATCGACCTTGTCACAAATACCAACGATCCTGCCTTTATCTAGTTCCTCTTGAACCAGCGCGGGCGGCTTCGCAACATCAGCATACGCATCGTAATACTTCATGTATGCATCATAATATTGATAATATGATGAATTTAATGGAAATCCATTGTCATCGAGATATCTCTTGAATTCTCTAAGATCTGACATTATTGCTTCATAATGAGGCAATATTCCTTCATAGACCTTGAGAGGGTTGTAATGTTGATCGTTAAACCATGTGACTCTGGTTCGGACTGCCGCGTCGAACTGCCAGAAATTGGTTTGAATTCGTACTAGCCACTGGCGAGCCTTGGCATCAATAGGATTCTCAATTTCTAATAGATCTGTCGGTATCCGAATCTGACTCAGCTCTTCCTCGCCCACCAAGTTCATCACCTCCCGGGATTCTCAATAACGGAGATTCTAATTCTTCTATTAATCCGCAACTTACCCTAATTTGCATGGTGGTCTTATTTACCCCCAATGTATAAATCCTTGGTCATTCATTATAATATCCGTGGTTCGCATGATGAGCAAAGAAGAACTGGAGAAAAAGGCGAAAGAAGCCCAACAAACCATTGACAAGATGTTCATGAAAGCTGTTAAAAAGATAGAAGAGAGTGGTAAGTAATGGTCAGACTTGGATCTTCATCAAAACCCGCCACTGTAAGCATCGGGGGTAGCAGCGGAAAAACCACTACAACCCCGGCCAAAAGTTCCAGTAGCACATCTTCAACAACGCAGGCAAAAACACCAGCGCCATCAATAACTGAATTTATAAAGTCCACGGGTCCTACATCACAACCAGCACCGCAGGCAAAAGCGCCGGCACCAGCTCCAGCATATATAAAT
>CALMHE010000482.1 GCA_937863865.1 uncultured Anaerolineaceae bacterium
TTGCCGCGGAAGCATCCGGGGGGGTACAAGGGAAGGATCCTGTGGGTCCGGCGGTTTACGAGTTGCGTGCTCAATCCCCCTCGCTGGCTGCCTTCCTGAAAAGGATTGCCTGGATTTCTTCTTTTCAAAGCCTGGAGCAATTGTTATCGACAGGCAGTCCCTAATCAATGTCTCCAGATGGCTCTGGCAGGTCAGGCAGGTGCTTTTCAATTTCCTCAGGTGATTGACCAGCTTCCAAACGGTTGACCACCTCATCAAATTCCGGGGGCATTTCCTCACCAACTTCGGAACTCATTTTTCGCATCATCCGTCCCAGGGCGCGGGGATCCTCTTCCAGCCCTTCCAGCTGGCTGGGATCGGACATATTCTCCAGCCGGCTTTCCACGGACCTGGCAACCCGAACCCTGCCGATTTTTCGCTGCACATTTGCGCTGCCGCAGTGGGTGCATTGCACCGGGCGCGTGCCATATTCCGCATACGTCAGGAAAACCTGGAAGCGCTTTCGGCAATCAAGGCAACGATATTCATAAAAGGGCATGACATTCCTCCAGAGCACGGATTGAATGAATCCATTATAATCAAATCATCGCCAAATCTCAAAGGGCGAATAGAGAGGTCACCATGCAAGACAGTCCAATCAACTTTAATATTCTACATCCCGAACCACTGCTGGTGGTCATCTCCGGACCTTCCGGGGTGGGCAAGGATTCCGTTCTGCAGGGTCTGCGCAAACATCAGCTGCCCTTCCATTTTGTGATAACTGCCACCACCCGATCACGCCGCCCGGAGGAAGTCGATGGTGTGGATTATTTCTTCGTATCCTTGCAGGAATTTGAAGAAATGATAGCAAAAGATGATCTGATTGAGTACGCGGTGGTTTATGATCAATACAAAGGTATTCCCAAAAAACAAATCCGGGATGCCTTTGCCAGTGGCAAGGATGTCATTCTACGGGTTGATGTACAGGGGGCGGCGAAAATTCAATCCCTGTTTCCACAGGCATTGATGATTTTTCTGATCCCGTCAACCCAGGAAGAATGGCTGCACCGTCTGCGTAATCGCAACACGGAAACCCCTGAAAATCTGGTATTGCGGCTTGAGACGGCAAAGAAAGAACTCGATTGTCTGCCGCGGTTTGACTATGTTGTGATCAATGCGGAAAATCAACTGGATCAGGCGGTGGATAACATCATCGCCATCATCCAGGCGGAACACCACCGGCTGTATCATCGCAAGGTGCGGTTGTGAACAGTCCCATCCCGCCACAACCCACCCCACCCACCACGTCATCACCTCCCCAGATTCCAGTCCACTGGAAATTTCACTCAAATTCAGCAATCTTCACGTTCGCAGTAATCGCCATCAGTGTGCTGGCATACCTGGGGCAAATTTTGGGGACCTCCCTGCTTGGGGGTGATATTCTGGCTTTGTACGGTGCGAAAATCAACTCTGCAATTTTACAGGGGGAAATCTGGCGCTTCATCACACCGGTATTCCTTCATGGCAGTGTACTTCACATCGGTTTTAATATGTACGCCCTGTATTCATTGGGCTCCAGCCTGGAACAGCACTACGGTCACGGACGGTTCGCAGCCCTGTATTTATTATCCGGATTTGCTGGAAATGTCGTGTCCTTTTTGATGAGTCAATCCCCCTCTTATGGTGCATCCACGGCTGTATTTGGGTTGGTGGCAGCAGAAATTGTATTCATTTGGAAAAATAAACGCCTCTTTCGTAATGCCCGGTTTGCGCTGGTAAATACGATCGGCATTGTTGTAGTGAACTTAATTATCGGTCTCTCACCGGGTATTGATAACTGGGGGCATATCGGTGGCTTGCTGGGCGGGTTCGCCTTTGCCTGGTTTGCGGGTCCGGTCTGGCGAGGTGAAATGCAGGTGGATGGGATTCACGTGGTTGACGCCACTTCCCATGACCGGGCATGGCAGGCGGGCGGCTTGGTGGCATTCGCCTTTGCAGTCATTGCCCTTATAAAAATGCTTACCTCATAATTATGGACACAATCATACAAGTACTGCAGAGTAATCCCATTTTGTTGCTCTTCCTGGTGGCTGGCATTGGCTATCCTTTGGGAAGAATCCGGATTGGCGGAGCCACTTTGGGGGTTGCCGCTGTTTTATTCGTAGGGCTGGCATTTGGAGCACTCAGCCCGGATTTGAAATTACCTGAAATTGTTTACACTCTGGGTCTGGTACTCTTTGTATACTGCATCGGATTAAGCAGTGGGGCTGTCTTTTTTAACTCCCTGCGCCGCCAGGGTTTAAAAAGTAATGCCCTTGTGGTGGGTGGTATTTTCCTGGCAGGTTTATTGGCAGCAGCCTGCCACTTGATTCGAGATTTTAAAGCCACTTTAACCGCTGGGGCATTTGCAGGCAGTCTGACCAATACACCCGCATTGGCGGCAATCCTGGAACACATACGTGCGGTCACTCCTCCCTCCCTGTCGGAGGCTGTGCAATCGGAACCTGTCATAGCCTATTCCCTCACCTACCCAATGGGTGTGTTGGGCATGATTTTAATGATTTTCATCCTGCAAAAAATTTGGCATGTGGATTATGCATCCGAGGAGCATACAGCCCACGGCATGGGTCCATTGAATGAACCCCTGGAAACCTGCACTGTGCAGGTGAATCATCCATTCCCATCCGTGGCGGAACTGATCCGTCGGAGTTCCTTGAATATCATTTTTGGGCGGCGTAAACGGAAAGGGGAAGTCATCCTGGTGAATGGACAGACCGACTTGCAGCCCGGGGATCTGGTCAGCTTGATTGGTTCAAAGGAGGATCTTGACTCGGCGTTTCACCTTTTGGGAACCCCCGCCATGGAACGGCTGGAATTCGACCTCACCAGTTATGATAAAAAACGCGTATTCGTGTCCAATCCCAAAATTATTGGACGCCGGTTGAAAGAGTTAAACCTTTTCAACCAGCATGGAGCCATCGCCTCCCGTTTGCGGCGGGGTGACCTGGAAATTCTTCCCCGGGGTGATACCTCCCTGCTGCTGGGTGACCAGGTGCAGGTGATCGTGCCGCACGAGGAGATGGACAATGTGGTGA
>CALMHE010000483.1 GCA_937863865.1 uncultured Anaerolineaceae bacterium
ACCACACAATCCGGATGATAAACCTGGTTCTTTGCCCGGATTTTGGTATCACCAAGTCTGACAAAAGAAGTTACCGGTGCCCCCTGGCGTTCAAAACCGAAGAATGGCGTGGATGTTCCATACTTCCCATCTTTTACTGCAGCGTGAACCAACATTTCACCTGCCTTTACCGTACCAAGTCCACCGATCCCATGAAATCTAATTTCTTTCATGAAAATCTTCCTTCCTTACCCAGATAATGAATTCGATACAATTGCTTTACAGGATGGTCGCTTGCCCGTTGGTTTCCCATTCTGGGCAACAATAATCCCGTTTTTAATTGTCATGACCGGCCAACAACAAAGTTCCCGTCCCTGAAACAGGGAAAAATCCGCCCGCGAATATAAATCCTGCAGGTTTACTGTTTTACACAAGTTCATATCCACCACAACAAGATCCGCGTCACTTCCCGGTAAGAGGGTCCCCTTGCGAGGATACAATCCAAGCAATTCAGCAGGTCTTTTTGTCATGGGGACAACCAGCTCCTCAATTGGGATGCCCCGATTCACCACACCCTCATTTAGAATTGACATTAGGTGGGTAGCCAACGCCGGGTACCCTGGGAAAGCTTTCCAAACATTACTGGCATCCCCTTTTTCCGCCAAAGTCAGCGTCACATTATCGGTACCAATCGCGTCAATTTCTCGCTGAACAATGGCTTGCCATAATCGATCCTGATCTGCTTGCTGGCGTAAAGGAGGCTCCATCAATCCAATCGTGGAATTAAATTGATCTGCTGTGACGGTCAGGTAGGGAGAAGTCGTCTCCGCATACACATAAGGATTTTCCGCCTTGATCTTTTTGATCATCTCAGCGCCTTCTGCACTGGAAACATGGACCACATAGATCGGCTGCTTGTATTGATTGGCAAAAAAGGCAATCCGCATAATGGCTTCTGCTTCAGCCATTGGTGGATGAGTTTCCTCCCAATCGGAGATTGTCGCCTGGTCACCATACTTGAGGTTTGCCTTTTGAGTCGCCCGCCGGACCAGGGCGTCATTTTCACAATGGACAAACAAAAGACAACGTATTCCTGTTCTGGCAAGTTCTTCCATGACATCGATAACAAATGCATCATCCATCGCAGGGATTAATCCATCAATGCCATGAAGATATACCTTGAATGTCCGGATTCCGAATTCCCTGATCAATACGGGGATTTCTTTGATCTGCTCACTGGTACCAATGACAAAGTGCGGTACAACATCGGTAAAAGATCGTTGGCGGATGATTTCAACCAGGCTGGCATAGGAATTAACCCTGGCATCCTTGGAACCGATAAAACAGCCAACTGTGGTAAGTCCACCTACCGCGGCTGATAGGGTTTCGCTCTGCAAATCGAGATCAAAATCAGTTCCAATGCCAAAATGGGTGTGTGGATCAATGATCCCTGGTAACACATACTTTCCCGAAACGTCAAATGTCTCGGTGGCTGGCAGAATTTCCTGCGATATACCAGACACCCTCCCATCCTTGATATACAGGTTTGTTTTTAATGAACCGATATCAGGTAAAACCAGGGTACTGCCAATCAGGGCGATATCTGCCCGATGGGTATCCAGAACATTTGCGGCGTTTACGGGTGCATTACCATTCCGCGCCAATAAATACCTGCCATAAATATCGTTTTTAACCCCCTGAATCACTCCTGCCTGGGTTTTGGTCCGCAGTTCTGTCAATGTTTTTTTGTATGCATCGATAAACATGTCCGCGTCGGAATTGAATACAATTCCATCAAACCCGCTATCCAAGTACTGGCGACTTCGCTCCAGATTGGTTGTGAAAATCATTACAAATTTATTTGCCTTACGGCAGGCTCGCACGATCTTCCGGATAGCCGCAGTAAATTCCGGGGTATCAAAATCACCAGGCTTACCTAAAGCCAGCGACAAATCGTATGGTCCAACAAATATCCCATCAACCCCCTTAATCGATACAATCTGTTTAATATCATCCAGACAAGCACGCGTCTCACATTGGGGGATCAACAATACTTCCCGATTACTGCGTTCAAGATATCGGTTGATATCTGTGGCGGACCCATCATAACCATAGGCAGATGTTCTTGTCAGGGATAAACCCCGTGATCCTTCTGGCGGATACTTGGCATATCCCACCAACTCCTGGACCTGCTGGACAGTTTCAACTCCCGGGGCAACCAATCCTCCCGCTCCAATATCCAGCGCATTTAGTACCGTATCCCTGGATATCCGTTTCAGGCGGACAAAGGGAGTGATTTTTCGAATTTCCGATGCAAGAATAAACAATCGGATGGATTCAACATCCACTGGTGCGTGTTCAGTATCGATAATAAAGAAATCCAGCCCGGAAATACCAAGACATTCAACGGCAGTGGGACACCCCAGTTGAAACATGGTGCCAATTACTTTTTGCCCGTTTTCAAGTTTTTCCTTGACCAGATTTACCACCAGTTCTCTCCTCAACGTTCCCGGGATTGGTTATGAGCGTGTGCCGGATATTGATTCAATGGCTTCGATTGCAGCTTGTTCTGCAATGCGAATTTCCGAAATATCATCCGCGGAAAGATACATCCTTCCATACTTGCCCACCGGATCAAATGAGACCAATTTGATGCGGGCATGCTTTTCAGCCTCATTCACAGCAATCGAGATGTACGCGGCAGGTTCAACTTCCATGATGAGAAGATGTTCCCCGGGCAGTAACAAAGAACCATACCGCCCCCGGTTGATCAATTGCGCCTGGTAAGGGTCAACATTCTGAACGATTTGCACAGAGACAATGGATGGTTTGATGCGGTCTGCAAGCGATAATTTTGTGAGATCCAAAATGGAACGACCCGCTTCCATCACATCATCAATATGCATGGAGTGCAGTTCAATCTCTCCGTACTCGCGTTCCACCACCAGGAATCCGGGCTTTGCTGAAGAATTTTTGAGCGCCACATCCAGCAATCGGAAAACTTCACTGCCGGGAACCATCTCAATATACAGCTGAGCCATCCCGGCAAGACACGGATCACCCTTCACAACCGTTCCAGTTGATGCCGCATATTGAGGCTGCATATTTTCAACCAATGCATATGTTCTTAGCTGGATGTGATCCAAATCAAACTCCTTTCAGCAATTGAAGATGGCTCCTCAACTGTGCTGGAATTTATCGACTGAGGTTTTGTTCCAGTTTGGAACCGGAAAATTAAATAATACGGTGTACTGAAAAAATCCCTTATTTCACATCCGGAATTTTTTCGTTGAATAAGGCTTCCACAGCCTCCTGGGGACGTGCAATGATATGAGCAGCAACGACCTCGCCAACTTTTTTGGCAGCTGTGACGCCCGTGTCTACTGCTGCTTTTACAGCTCCAACATCGCCCTCAATCACCACGGTAACATATCCGCCGCCAATGATATACCTGGCAATCAGGTCCACATTGGCTGCCTTGGTCATGGCATCGGCTGCTTCATATGCAGCAACCAGACCTTTTGTCTCAATAAAACCTTTTGCTTTCATGACCTTTTCTCCTTATCTAAATTTGTTGGATTTGATGATCAACAATCCCAATAACCGCCAAATCAATCGGCGCATTCTGACAACCACCAATCAGGCGTGCTGCTCCCCCACCTGCTACGATGACGATATTTCCTTCTCCACAACCAATGGTATCCACAGCAACCAGCAATCCTTTTTTTGTGGATTCGTTGGATCCAAGGAGTTCCACCAAAACCATGCTCATCCCCTGAAGCAATTCGTTTTTGACGGTACAAACAACTTTCCCTGTGACTTTGCCAATATACATCTCTTTCATCTCCTTGTTCAAAGTCTGTTCTGGTCGAGAATGCTGCGGATTTGTTCCATCGCAAATTCGACCTCGTGGGGCAATGTATAAAAATGTGG
The DNA here is from genome assembly GCA_937863865.1 of uncultured Anaerolineaceae bacterium. GTDB lineage: Bacteria > Chloroflexota > Anaerolineae > Anaerolineales > Anaerolineaceae > CALMHE01. Next base: position 3,913 of record CALMHE010000483.1, read on the forward strand.
CGCAACTCGAATGACAGAACCACGAGCAGATGCAATGATATTGCGTTTCTTTAGCTCGACCTCCATCTCATGAGAATTCATGTTGATCTCAATGGCGGTTGTGCCGCCCTTCTTCCGGATATCCCGAGGGCTGACACATTTCAAGCCTAATTGATCTGCCTTATTAATTGCAACCTGGCTCAAATAGTCTATTCTTTCACCAATCGCCGGTATAGTAATCTCATTGGCAATACTTAATCCTGCGGTTACTGCAAAGCAAACCAGTACATTCGGAGTGCCGGTATCGAAACGTCTTGCATCCGACGCATAATTTAATTTCCTTACTTCAAAAGAAAATGGATTTTCCTGACCCCACCATCCCGTATGGGCTGGTTCCAGGTATGGGACCAGGTTCTTGTTGACGTAGGTAAATGCCATGCCGGGTGTTCCAAATAAGTATTTACAACAGCCGGAGGTGATGATGTCAATTTTCTGTTTCTTAACATCAACCGGATGAGTGCCCAATCCCTGGTAGGCATCAATTAACACCAGCGAACCCTTGCGATGACAGATATCGAGGATTGCATCAATATCCTGCTTGAAGCCATTCCTGTAATAAACCTGGGTAATGGATGTAATGATGGTGCGTTCATCCACATACCGTTCATAAGCCTCCAGAGGAATCTCTTCACCCTGGACAGGAATAAACTGGAGGTCATAACCATATTTCTGATGCCCCAGCCAAACATGCCCCACGGTTGGAAATTCAATTTCCGTGGTAACCACCTTGTTCCTTGCGCCGCTATAATCCAAGCCACTGGCAATCGAAGAAACCGCATCTGATAC
>CALMHE010000484.1 GCA_937863865.1 uncultured Anaerolineaceae bacterium
ACTTTCTTGGACCATATCGGGGATGGGATAACCCTCTGGTTGTTGAGAAAGGTGAAACCAATCGATCAATTGCAATGGGTTGGCAGCCCATTGGCGCTCATCATGTGAAAATAAACCTGGATCCGGGAGAGTCAAAGAAAGTCATCTTTCTCCTCGGGTACCAGGAGAATGATGTGGAAGAAAAATTTGATCCGCCTTCCTCGCAAATCATTAATAAGAAAAAGGTCAAACCAATTATTGCCCATTATCTTGAACAAAAAACGGTGGGTGATGCTTTTACTACATTGCATAAATTCTGGGATGACATTATTAATAAAATTCAGGTGCACACTCCGGATATTCACACCAACCGTATGGTGAATATCTGGAATGCATACCAGGTGATGACCACCTTTAATTTCTCAAGATCCACGTCTTATTTTGAATCAGGTGTTGGGCGGGGGATGGGTTTTCGGGATTCCAACCAGGATTTGCTGGGGTTCATGCATCTCATACCGGAACGAGCCAGGGAGCGGATTATTGACCTGGCAGCCACCCAACTGCCTTCGGGTGGAGCATACCATCAATATCAGCCTTTGACCAAGCGAGGAAACAATGATATTGGCAGTAATTTCAACGATGATCCATTGTGGCTGGTATTGTCAGTTGCAGCATATATAAAGGAAACAGGTGATTGGAAGATACTTGATGAACAGGTCCCGTTTGACAATCAATCCGGCAGCGAGCAATCATTATATGTTCACCTGAAAAAATCAATCCAATACACATTGGAACGATTGGGTCCACACGGTTTACCTCTCATCGGAAGAGCGGATTGGAATGATTGTTTAAACCTGAATTGTTTTTCCGATCAACCTGGACAATCGTTCCAGACAACGACCAACCGGGAAGGCAAGGTTGCCGAGAGCGTTTTCATTGCGGGTTTATTTGTGTTGGCGTGCAAGGAAATGGAGGAAATGGCAGAAAAGCTTGGAAAGGAAGCCGAAACCCGGGATCTGCGCATAGCCAGATCCCGAATGGAGAGGGCAACAGATCAATCAGGCTGGGATGGAAATTGGTTCATCCGCGCCTATGATAACGCTGGAAATCCAATCGGTTCTCAAGTCTGCCGGGAAGGAAAAATATTTGTTGAACCCCAGGGGATGTGTGTAATGGCTGGTATTGGAATTGATAATGACAAAGCAAAAAAAGCATTGGATTCTGTTGAGAAATACCTGGCATGCACGCGTGGAATTGTCCTGCTGTTTCCTGCGTATCGACAATATCACCTGAACCTGGGGGAAATTTCATCCTATCCGCCAGGATATAAAGAGAATGGCAGTATTTTTTGTCATACCAATCCATGGATTATGATTGCTGAAACCAGAATCGGCAGGGGGGATCGGGCACATGATTATTATTTGCGGATTAATCCTTCCGTTCTGGAAGAGGAAAGTGAAATTCATCGAACTGAACCGTATGTTTATGCCCAGATGATTTCCGGACCGGAAGCGGTTAAGGAGGGAGAAGCGAAAAATTCCTGGCTGACAGGCACGGCTGCCTGGAATTATGTTGCCATTACCCAATATATTCTGGGGATCCGACCCCATTATGACGGTCTTCAAGTAGAACCTGTGTTTCCAAGAAACTGGAAAAAATACTCTGTGCGCAGATTATTCCGTGGAGTGACATATCACATCACTGTTGAACGGATGGGATCGGGCAATCAAGTTGAAATCACCGTCAATGGAACTCCCATATCAGGAAACATCATTTCACTGCCACCTGCAGGGGTGGAGAATGTTACTGTGGTGGTAAAGGTGAGCTGATGCAGTACGGTTATTTTAATCATCAGAATTAAGATATGTCAGCACACGACCAGACACACCCCAATCCGTCCCTATTGAAGTAATTTGTCCAATAAACCTGAATCAAGGGCAAAAAAATTGTTGGAGGCAGTAGGTTTGGGGGTTTGAATATACCATTTGCCCAGTGAGCCGTCGGGAGGGGAGCAGTCAAGAACAGCATTGGCTTGTGCGATGATCAATCATCCATAACTTTTTTTGGCAGACTGACCAACCGGCAATCTGGATACCAGGATTGGCTATGAGGTGATGAAAATATTAACCCAGCTTCGTGATAATCATGGAGTCACGGTGTTATTCGTTCCACATATTATGACAACACAACACCCGCAGATGAAATCATTGGTATGAAGGGTGAGAGGATTGATAATACTCTGGTAATTAATCGATGGTTATTGGATATCGGTCAAGAATAATTTAAATGATTAATCCTCAATGATTCCTCCGGTAATGCTGTAATCAATCAACACACTTCAATCGGGGATTAATGGTTTAAAAGAAATTACAGGAATCAAGGACAAATCTCTCCATTAATTCATCCATCTGTTTGATGCGCGTATCAGCGATTTCCCTGGATTTATCCAATATGATCATTTGGGGGATTTTATCCCTGCGTTTCAGAGCAGTGTCATAAGCTTTTCTCATATCCCTGGGGTTTTTGGAAAAATCGCGCAAAACTCCAACAACACCCAGGAAATCCAGACAATCCGCATCACTCAGAAGGATTGCTTCAATCCTTTTATTTGGGTCGCCAACATGATGCAGCTTGATTGCCTCAAGAACGGGGTCAATGAATAATGTCGAGTAACCACGTTCGGAAAGGAATTGTTCTGCAACCTGAACGGATCTCTCTGCATGGTCCATACCCTTCTGAAGCCAACGGGAATAACCTCCCCAATCATGCAGATGAGCAGCCATCCAAACAACATCCGCATCGTAGGTTAATCCTATATCGATGCATGAAATGAGGTAAAGCAGTCGACGGGTATGGTTAATTCCCCATGGACCACCATATTCCTGGGTCAATTGAATGATTTCTTCCTTTTCAATATTCATTGAACCCTCCCGATTCTCATCAATTGATGGAACAACCGGTGTACGAATTTAAACATACCACTATTTTTATTTAATGGTTGTTACAAATTATTGATTTAAATCAACCATCTTTTCCAAACCTTCGACAATGGATTTGGCTGCCATATTGTGGATCAGCTGGTGGTACCCCATTCGGGAAAGTAAACCGGTGGATCGATCGATCTGTTCCAATTCTCCTTTACCGAATATGTTGGGTAGAATGTCAGTATCCGTAAGTGAAATTTCCCCGGCGTCATCAATCCCAACCAATGCATGAAAATTAGAATAGATATATGCCACATTCAATGTCGACCTTCCATGGAACGGTGTCCAGAAAAATTCATCCAATGATGCAGCAACCAGGATTACTGGATAATGGTCATCTTTGGGAGTGGTTTCCAAAAGCTTGGGAGAAAAAAATGAGGAACCTCTTGCTTTATGATAGACAGCCTTTGCGAGGGCAACGGAAGTCGGATTATCATCGGCTGGGGCAATGTACAGAGTATTCCAGGGTTGGTAATCCGTGGTCGGCTCGGCATTAGTCCTGGTTGAATTGATATGGGATTCTGTGTTGGATTTCACCCAATGAAAATCCATGAAGACAAAAGCCATTGTGCTCAGGATTAAAAGTCCGGCAAGTATAAGAAATCTGGTTGAACGTTTCATTATTCCTCTTACCTGTAAAAACATGGTCGTTCCAAATGGCATTATTGATGATGAATTAGGATTTTAAGAAATTCATCCATTAAGGGGAAATGAATTTCCGATTCCATTTGTCAATTATGTTTGTAATTCAAATCACTTTTTGTCTGTCCGTCAATAATCCATATTCCGATTAAAATATTTTCCTGCCATATTTTCTATATTTAGTTTGCAGAGTGGTGACATTATTATTTCATGTAGAAAAACCAGACACTTGTAATAACCAATCCATGGTAGTGAAGAATATTTGGTTTTATTATAATACGTTGATGCCATTAAAAAGTTCCATGGAAAACAAATATCCTTATGTATTTAACATATAAAATAAAAATAATTGAGATGGATATTGCAAATAGTAAACGTACATTTCTTTCAATCAATAAGAAGGGTTAATTCACGTATACTTGCCTTTAAATATTTACCCTTCATAGACAAAGTCAGGTGACTATTAATTTCATTACCAGATCATTTTTCGAGTAAATCGTCGGGAATATCCATCAGAAAGCAAATCCGAAAGGAAAAACCTATCTTTTGATAGTATTCGTTCGATCTGGAATTGTTTAGGATGGACATGCTGGTAAAACTTTTGTAAGCGATTGGCATAAAGATCTTTTCAAGAGTTCATCGAATGATAAAAATATTTGTAAATGTGGATCCTCGATGGTTTACTTCATGGAATTCAAGTGAACTGTGAGTTATTAACGTTGGACGATCATATTCGACACAAAGCAATTACATACCTCGTATTGATCATAATGGGGATGATTCTGCTGTCAGCCAGCCTTCAGGGATTGGAATTTAAACCCGGCTTGCCCATCCCGGGTGCCGAAACCACCTCAGGATCACCTGAACCAGCTGATGGTTCAGATGTTCTCATCATTGAGACTGAGAATATTTTTAAAATCCCCTTTGCCATCCTATTTGTGGCATTCCTGATCAACATCATTTTCCGCCTGGTAAAGAATTTAAATTTCAAGTCAATCTTCAAACCAATGGTTGGTTTATTGGTCCTCATTTTATTGGCAGTAATTCTTGACCAGATAAAAATTAATCCCCTGACCATACCAACGGGTGGACAATCTGATATTAATATCATTCCGCCGGTTTTATAT
>CALMHE010000485.1 GCA_937863865.1 uncultured Anaerolineaceae bacterium
GGCACATGGCAGAGAAGTCAACCAGGAGATAGGCAATGGCTACAGAATATCGAGCAGAATTAAGTAACTGCGGCGTATCAGCCCAAAAAGCAAGGCTTGTTGTAGACCTGGTGCGTGGCAAGAAAGCTGTGGAGTCATTGAATGTGCTGAAGTTCACCAATAAAGGCGTGGCAAAGCCCTTGCATAAATTGCTGGTTTCAGCTGTCGCCAACGCTGAGGAGAACTTCGGGTTGAGCCGGGAAAATCTGTATGTGCACACAATCACAGCAGATGAGGCGCCCACCCGCAAGTGGCGTCGATTCGGAGCACGTGGTCGTTTCAAGCCGTTGCTGCGGCGATCGTCACACATTACGATTGTGTTACGGGAACGCGAATAGGAGTACCAGGAGTTCTTATGGGTCGAAAAGTTCATCCGATTGGTTATCGTTTGGGTGTGCACCAGCCCTGGGGCGGTCGATGGTTTGCTGAAGGTTCTGAGTATACCGAGCAGCTCCATCAGGATCTTGCGATCCGCGCTTTGCTTCGGAAGGAAGCACCCAAAGCCGGGATTTCCCGGATTGATATTGAGCGGTCAACCGGCAAGGTGCGTGTGATGGTTCACACCGCCAAACCGGGCATCCTCATTGGTCGCAAAGGTGAAGGCGTCAAAGCCATCCGCGCTTCCCTGGAAGCACTGACCGGTAAAAAGATTGATCTGGAAATTACCGAGATCAAGAATCCGGATACCGATGCGTATTTGGTGGCGTTGAATATTGCCGGACAGATCGAACGCCGTGTGGCATACCGCCGGGCGATGAAGCGTTCCATTCAATCTGCACTCCGGCAGGGCGCAGGCGGCGTCAAAATTGAAGTCGCCGGTCGCCTGAGTGGTGCTGAAATGGCACGCACCGTGATTCTGCGCGAGGGGCGTGTTCCCCTGCAGACCATCCGCGCCAATATGGATTTTGCCCGCGCCGAAGCCCGAACCACCTATGGCAAGATTGGGATCAAGGTGTGGGTGTACAAGGGTACAGTGCTGCCGGAAGTGGAAGAGAAAGCCGAATCCACTGAAGGCGTGTATGTGAGTGAATAAGTTTCTGGACGCGAGTTCAGCGATTATAGTGAGGAAGCAGCTATGTTGATGCCAAAACGTGTAAAATGGCGCAAGCAAGTCCGGGGACGGATGCGTGGCAAGGCGCTGCGTGGAGCCGAATTATCCTTTGGAGATTTCGGTCTGCAGGCAGTGGAACCGGGCTGGGTAACAGCCCGTCAGATTGAAGCCGCCCGCCGCACCCTTGTCCGTGCTATGAAGCGTCATGGAAAAGTTTGGATCCGTATCTTCCCGGATAAACCCTACACCCACCGCCCCCCTGAAACCCGCATGGGCAAGGGCAAGGGCAATGTGGAATACTGGGTTGCCGTTGTGCGCCCGGGACGGATCATGTTCGAAGTCGCCGGAATGGAACCCGATGCCGCCGCAAAAGCGCTCCGGCAGGCAGCGTATAAATTTTCCATTCGGACGAAAGTGGTTTCACGCCATGAATCCATGACAGGAGCGCTGGAATGAAAACTTCGGAAATTCGCTTGTTATCAGAAGAACAACTTCTGGCAAAGATAACAGATGCCCGTGAAGAATTGATGAACCTGCGGTTCCAGATTGTGACCGGACAACTGACAGACACAAGCCGTCTGAAGCAAACTCGCCGCCTGATTGCCCGCTACGAAACCATCCTGCGGGAACACCAGACGAAGGAAGGTGCATAATGAACGCACGACGACGACTGATTGGTATTGTTACATCCAATAAAATGATGAAGACGGTTGTGGTCGAAATTCAACGAACCTTCTCCCACCCACTGTACCGCAAGGTTGTTCATACCTATCGCCGTGTCAAGGCACATGACGAACTGGGTTGTCAAATAGGCGACCAGGTACAAATTGTGGAGAGCCGTCCGCTTTCCCGCGATAAGCGATTTGTCGTGGAAACCATTCTGAAGCGTGAAGGGCGAACCCTGAAGGTTGAAGATCAGGAAGGAGCCTAGAACATGATTCAGAAAGAGACGCGTTTAAAGGTTGCGGATAACACCGGCGCACGTGAACTGCTGGTCATTCACATCCTGGGCGGTTCAACCCGACGATATGCGCGCGTGGGTGATGTGGTTGTGGCTACAGTCAAGGTTGCCGCTCCACAGGGCAGTGTGAAGAAGAGCGAAATTGTGAAAGCAGTGATCGTACGCTGTTCCAAGGAATGGCGGCGCGATGATGGTTCCACAATCCGCTTTGACGACAATGCGGCAGTTATTTTGGATACGGATGGAACAAATCCGAAAGGCACCCGCATATTTGGACCTGTGGCTCGTGAACTGCGCGAGAAGGGCTTCATGAAGATCGTTTCCCTGGCTCCGGAAGTTCTGTAAGGCAAGGGAGAAGGAGAAAAACATGAAGGTAAAAATTCGAAAAGGTGATACGGTAGAAGTCATTACCGGTCGGGATGAAGATAAGGGAAAACGCGGTGAGGTAATTAAAGTGCTGCCCGATGAATCCCGGTTGGTGGTGCAAAGTGTGAATATTCGCACAAAACATCAACGCCAGGTTCAGGCTCAGGGTCGCACACTCAAACCGGGTAAAGTCCGCTTTGAAGGTCCACTCGCCATTTCCAATGTGATGCTCGTATGCCCGAAGTGCAACAAGGCAACCCGGGTGGGCATCTCACGTTCGGAAGATGGTAAAGTTCAACGGGTTTGCAAAAAATGCAACGCCCTGATTGATGACTAGTTCGTGCGGGAGATGACAATGAATCATATGAAAGAACGGTATCAAAAAGAAGTTGTCCCCGCCCTGATGAAGGCGCTGAATATCGATAATGTCATGGATATTCCGCGGGTTCAGAAGGTGGTGGTCAACATTGGCATGGGCGAAGCCATGGATAACCCCAAAGCACTGGAAGCTGCCTCGGGTGACATTGCTGCCATTACCGGTCAGCACCCGGTAATTACCAAGGCACGCAGGAGTATTGCAGCCTTCAAACTACGCGAAGGTCGTTCCATCGGTGTGATGGTGACTCTGCGGGGTGAGAAAATGTGGTCCTTCCTGGACCGGCTGATGAATATTGTTCTGCCACGCGTACGCGACTTCCGCGGGGTATCCCCCAATGCATTTGATGGTCGGGGCAATTACACCCTGGGTTTGCGGGAGCAGATCATCTTCCCCGAGATTGAATATGATAAGGTTGACAAGGTGCGCGGTATGGAAATTACGATTGTGACCAATGCACGTTCAGATGATCGGTCAGCAATGCTGCTCCAGCTCCTTGGGATGCCTTTCAGGAAGGAATAGTATGGCAAAGAAATGCATGTCGTATCGAGAAACACGGCGCAAAAGCACCATTCAGGTGCGTAACCGCTGCCGAAGATGTGGTCGACCGCGTGGATATATGCGCCGGTTTGGACTTTGTCGGATCTGCTTCCGCGAGCTTGCTCTGGAAGGTGAAATTCCTGGTGTGACGAAATCGTCCTGGTAAGCCAGGTTGGAGGTATTGGATGAGTTTTAATGATCCTATTGCTGATATGTTAACCCGCATCCGGAATGGCGCCCGCATCGGTAATTCTGTCGTTGCAATGCCCACCTCGAAGATCAAGGTTGAGATTGCCCGGATTCTGAAAGAAGAAGGGTTCATCGAAAGCTACGAAGTGGTCTCGGATGAGAATTCGGTGCAGGAAACGCTTCGAATTCGGATGAAATATGTTGGAGAACGGCGGCAGCGCCGCCCTGTGATTACAGGGTTGGAGAGAGTCAGCCGACCGGGTCGTCGGGTGTATACCCATAAACAGGATATCCCGTGGGTGCTTTCGGGGATGGGTGTGGCAATTTTGTCCACTCCGAAAGGTGTCATGACGGGGCAGCGTGCCCGCCAACTGGGTGTTGGCGGCGAAATCCTGGCAAAGGTCTGGTAGGAGGAGCAGTCATGTCGAGAATTGGTCGCATGCCTATCACCGTACCAGCCGGTGTTCAGGTGGATATTAACGGGACGGATGTCAGTGTAAAAGGTCCGAAAGGACAGCTTGCACGTACCTTCTCAGATGTGGTGACGATTGAACTGAAGGAAGGACATATCCTTGTCCAACGCAGCTCTGATGAACCCATGATTCGGGCACTGCACGGCACAACCCGGGCAGTCATTCAGAACATGGTGACTGGTGTGAGTACCGGCTTCACCAAATTTTTGGAAATCGATGGTGTGGGTTATCGCGCTGAGATGGATGGTCCCAAACTGGTGCTGTATTTGGGCTTTTCACACCCTGTTATTGTTGAACCCCCCGAGGGCATCAGCTTTGAAGTGGATACAAAAACCCGACAGGTTAAGATCCATGGATACAATGTTGAAGTCCTGGGACAATTAGCCGCTGATATACGGAAGATTCGCCCGCCTGAGCCATACAAAGGCAAGGGTATTCACTACCTGGGTGAAAGAATTCGCCGCAAAGCTGGCAAAGCCGGAAAAGCAAAAGGCGGAAAGAAGTAAGGTGAGAGCGAATGGCTAAGTTAAATCGTACTGAAGCAAGAATTCGACGACACAAGCATGTACGCAAGTACATTAGCGGTACCGCAGATCGCCCCCGCTTGAGTGTGTTCCGCAGTCTGGCGGAAATATATGCTCAGGTGATCGATGATGATCAGGGTGTCACACTGGCGTCCGCCTCGACAGTGGATCATGCGCTGCGTGAGAAAGTGGCGGGTATGAAGAAAACCGAACAAGCCCGCGAAGTCGGTCGGCTGTTGGCAGAACGCGCCAAGGATAAAGGGGTCACCCAGGTGGTCTTTGATCGGGGCGGGTTCAAGTACATTGGTCGTGTCAAGGCTCTGGCGGATGCAGCTCGCGAAGCCGGGTTGGACTTCTAAGGTTTACGGAGAGAGAGTACCTTATGATGGATACGGAATATCAACCATTAGAACCGGCATTTGACGAACGAGTAATTGAGATTGCGCGCGTTGCCAAGGTGGTCAAAGGCGGACGCCGCTTCCAATTCCGCGTTACAATGGTGGCTGGTGATAATAATGGCAAGGTCGGAATCGGGATTGGCAAAGCCAATGCCGTACCCGATGCCATGCGCAAAGCAACCGAACAGGCTCACCGTAACATGGTTCCGGTGACGGTAATGGGAACTACCATCCCGCACACGGTTACCGGCAAGGTAGGTGGAGCGGTTGTGTTGCTCAAACCGGCATCCCCCGGAACAGGCGTCATCGCCGCAGGTGGTGTGCGTGCCGTTCTGGAGGCAGCTGGTGTGCGCGATATATTAACCAAATGCCTTGGCGGCTCCAACACACTCAATGTGGTAAAAGCCACATTTGCCGCGTTGGAACAATTAAAATCGCCAGAGCAGGAAGCAGCCCGGCGCGGGAAATCCACCCGCGAAATGATGCCCTTCTGGGAGCGGAGGAAAAATGACTAAAGCCAAAAAACCCACTCCCAAAAAATTGTGCATCAAGCTCGTCCATAGCGCCATCGGTTATTCGGAGGAGCACAAGGCAACTTTGCGGGCACTGGGACTGCGCAGGATAAACCAGTCTGTGGTGCAGGTGGATACTCCTGCATTGCAGGGCATGTTGCGCAAGGTGAGCCATTTAGTACATGTTGAAGAGCAGGTGGACTGATGAAACTTCATGATTTGATGCCCAATGAGGGCGCAAAAAAGAACCGCAAGCGTGTCGGACATGGCATTTCCGCCGGACAGGGTAAAACTTCCGGACGGGGAACCAAAGGTCAGTCCTCACGAGCTGGCACGGGAGGTAAACTCTACCGCCAGGGCGGAAACCTGCCATTTTTCCGCCGCCTGCCATTTATACGTGGTGAAGGCTTCACCCCGGTGAATCGCGTGGAATACAACGAGATCAACCTGGATCAGCTTGCCCGTTTTGAAGCGGGAGCCGAAATTACACCGGAAGTTCTGATCAAGGAGCGAATGATTTCAAAACCAGCGAACCCGGTGGCTTTGTTGGGCCGCGGTGAAGTAAATGTTGCCCTGAAGGTGCGATTGCACCGTGTTACCAAAAGCGCCAAGATGAAAATTGAGGCGGCTGGAGGTTCGGTTGAATTGATTGGTTAACCGATAAGACAATTAAGGAGACCCAGGCATGAAGAGATCCGCATGGCGCTACTTATGGACGTCACAGGATATTCGTAAAAAATTATTGATCACGTTGTTGCTGCTGGTGATTTTCCGCCTGGCTGCCAATATTCCCGTTCCGGGAATTAATCGTGATGTGATTCGGGGGATTTTCGCCAACCCTGGGGCGGCAGGAACTTTGTTTAACTTGCTGGATCTGCTCTCAGGCGGAACCATGTCAAAATTCTCCATTCTGGCAATGGGTGTGTATCCCTACATTACCGCACAGATTATTATTCAGCTACTCACACCAATCATCCCGGCACTGGAACGCAAGCTGAAGGAAAATCCGCGTGAAGGTCAGAAATGGATGGAACGCTGGACAATTATTCTGACTGTCCCCATGGGATTACTCTCTGCCATTGGTCAAATTAATATTTTTAATTCCATGGCAGCCCAAACGGGTCAATCGGTGCTGACATATACCTATGGTTTCACTGGCGCATCGCTTTTGCCGACGATAGCGACATTGATCAGCATGCTCGCCGGTACCATGTTCGGCATCTGGCTGGGGCAGTTGATTTCTGAATTCGGCATTCCCAACCAGGGGCTGTCGTTGATCATCTTTGCCGGTATTGTCGCCCGCATTCCTGCCAATCTTGGTGGTCTGTTGAGTGATGCACAATATTGGTGGTTGATCTTCGTCATTCTTGCGCTGCTGGCAGTGATCATCTTTTCCATTGTCTATGTTACCCAAGGTCGCCGGAATGTGCCGGTTTTCTTCCCGGGTCGTCGTGTAGGCAGCCGGATGTCGATGCCGGTGCGCAGCACACTGCCGTTGATGGTCAACATGGCGGGCATGATCCCGTTGATTTTTGCCCAATCATTGCTGACTTTCCCGGCTATTGTTGCCCAATTCTTTATGAATTCCAAAACCGAATGGTGGGCAAATTTCAACACAAGCATATACAACCTGTTTAATGGCAATAACGGCTGGTATACCTTGTTTTACTTCCTGATGGTGGTTGGCTTTACCTTCTTC
>CALMHE010000486.1 GCA_937863865.1 uncultured Anaerolineaceae bacterium
ACTGTCCCGGACATGGCAATGACTTTATCGTATGACCTGACAGTCTCCGGACCGATATCGAGGATGCGCCAGCCTGCAGGAACATTGCCCAGTTGCACAACCTTGCGTTCTGCGTTGGGATCAAATGCATCAGCAATGACAACATCCACCGGCAGCAGCAAACGGGTTCCGGCTAATTTCAATAATTCACGGGCAGTTTCCAGGGCGTCATCCTCCACCAGTGAGTCAGCCATTTCGTAGCCCTGTGCCTTGAAGAATGTGTTTGCCATGCCGCCGCCGATCAACAATGTATCAGCTTTACCCAGCAGATTGCGGATGACGCCAATCTTGTCCTTGATTTTGGCTCCGCCGAGGATTGCCACGAAGGGACGCCTGGGTTCCGCCACCGCCTGACCCAGATATTGGATTTCCTTTTCAAGCAGGAAGCCGGCTACACCCGGCAGATAGTGGGTTACTCCTTCCGTGGAGGCATGGGCGCGATGAGCGGTGCCAAAGGCATCGTTTACATACAGATCAGCCAGACTGGCGAGCTGATGTGCCATTTCCGGGTCGTTATTTTCCTCTTCAGGATGGAAACGGGTATTTTCCAAAACCAGTACGCCGCCTGGTTTCAATGCTTTGGCGGCTGCTTCAGCAAGCGGACCAATGCAATCATCAACAAAACCAACCGGCATTTCCATCAGACCGGACAGGTAATCCGCCACAGGTTTCAATGAAAACTTGGGATCTGGTCCACCCTTGGGACGCCCCAGGTGTGAGCAGAGGATGACCGCCGCGCCGTGATCCAGCAGATACTTGATGGTGGGCAAAGCAGCCCGGATGCGGGTGTCGTCACCCACCATATTATCCTTCAACGGCACATTGAAATCCACACGAACGAGAACTTTCTTTCCCTTTACTTCAATGTCACGAACGGTCTTCTTGCTGAACATGTTAACCTCACAGTTTTTTGGCAATCATTGCTGCCAGGTCGGTTGTCCGGCAGGAATAACCCCATTCGTTGTCGTACCAGGCGACCACCTTGACCAGGTTGCCACCCATGACCATGGTGTTGGGCAGGTCCACGATGGATGATCGGGAATCACCCTTGAAGTCAGTTGAGACGAGTGGATCACCATAATCACCGCGGGTGACACCCAGAATGCCCTTCATGGGACCTTCGGAGGCAGCAATAAATGCAGAATTGACTTCCTCCTTGGTGGTGGGTTTTTCAAGGGTTGCCACAAAATCCACGATGGAGACGGTGGGAGTGGGAACGCGCAGGGCATAGCCATCAAACTTGCCCTTCAGTCCAGGGATAACCAATGCCACCGCCTTGGCTGCACCGGTTGTGGTGGGGATGATGTTAAGACCGGCGGCGCGTGAGCGGCGCATTTCCTTTTTATGACCCTGATCCAGGATGACCTGGTCATTGGTATAGGCATGGATGGTGGTCATTACTGCGTTGAGGATGCCAAAATGATCATTAACCACCTTGGCAGCAGGGGCCAGGCAGTTGGTGGTGCAGGATGCGTTTGAAATCACATGATGCATCTTGGGATCATATTTCTTGTCATTCACACCCATTACAATTGTGATGTCTTCATTCTTGGCGGGAGCTGTGATGATAACCTTGCGGGCGCCGCCTTTTTGAATATGGACATTGGCGCCAGGCTTACCCTTGGCAGGATCTCCCACAGCATCCGTGAAAATGCCGGTGGACTCAATTACAATATCCACCCCCAGGTCCTTCCAGGGCAGGTTGGCAGGATCTTTTTCAGCAAATACTTTAATGGTATGTCCATCCACAGCAATATCCGAGCCGACTACTTCCACGGTGCCGGGAAAGGTACCGAATGTTGAATCGTACTTCAACAGGTGGGCATTCTGTCTGGCATCAAACAGGTCATTGACGGCAACGACTTCGAGTTCATTCGGATAATGTTCAACAAAAGCCTTGAGGACCAGTCGACCGATTCGACCAAAACCATTAATACCAATTTTTACTGCCATTTCTTACCTCCAATCGATTGAACAAGGATATCCATGCAGGTGCATGGTTGTTTTTTGGTTTATTCTTCCGGATGGACTGAAAGTGGTCCAGTCCGTTCATTAAACAAGTCTATCACAACTTTAGCCAGTTTGATGGAATCGTGCCGCCAGGGATGAACTGTGTCGATCAAGTCCGCTTGATAAAGAGGATAATGTTGATCCAGGTCAACCTCCGGAATTACCCATTGAGTATTTTCCGGCAGATTGCCTTCATATCTTGAGTTGCAAATGACCATATCCAGCAAGCCGCTGCCGGTATATTTCTCAATGGTACGGACATAATCCCCGCAGTTGAAGGAATCAGTTTCCCCGGGCTGGCTGGCAACATTGCACACATAAAATTTGATTGCCCGGCTGGAACGAACCGCGGCAGTTAAATCAGGTACGAGCAGGTTGGGAAGGATGCTGGTGAACAGGCTGCCCGGACCAATGATGATGAGATCCGCAGAGAAAATCGCTTGCACGGCGGGAGGATAGGCAAGCGGGTTGTTGGGTTCCAGCCAGACGCGCTTGATTTGACCTGACATTTTCGGGATTTCGCTTTCACCTTTAACCACCACCGCCTGGTTTTCACGGGGCACAGTCACATCCGCCACCAGCTTTACATCATGCAAGGTGGAAGGGAGGACCCGACCGCGCACAGCCAACACCCGGGCGGATTCAGAAACACCCTGTTCAAAACTGCCGGTGATTTCCGCCAGGGCAGTGATCAGGAGATTACCAAGGGTGTGACCTCCGATGCCGGTACCCGAGGCAAACCGATATTGAAATAATTGGGTCAGTAATTCTTCATCATCTGAGAGTGCAGCCAGGCAGTTGCGAATGTCACCCGGCGGCAGAACACCCATACTGCGACGCAATTCACCGGAAGAACCTCCATCATCTGCAACCGAGACAATGGCAGTAAGGTTGTGAGAAAATGTTTTTAATCCCCGCAGGAGGGAAGAAAGCCCATTGCCGCCGCCAATGACTACAATCCGTGGACCGCGATCACGTTCCTCGCCGTTCCGCTCGCGATCGAACCGGTGAGTCTCGTCCTGACGCGCGACGATCCTCCCTCCCTCGTCCGGGCGCTGGTCGCCACATCCCGCCTCGAACTCGTGGTGGCGGTGCTGCTCGCCGCCGGGGTCGCCGCCATGGCGGCCGGGCTCGCCGGCCTCGGGTCGCAGCCCACGTACGTCCTCGGTGCGGGCGCGTTCGGTGTCCTCGTCGGCACGGCGCTGCTGAGCCC
>CALMHE010000487.1 GCA_937863865.1 uncultured Anaerolineaceae bacterium
AAAGTACGCTCTATCAAAAATCACCTATTCACGGAAATTTGTTTATTCACGTGGCTTTCCAGGAGAAACATCCCAGGTACGTATTCAGGTCGAAAACCAGAAATTACTTCCAATTTCCTGGTTGATGATCAGTGATAATTGGGGCATCGGTGCACCTCCCGGTGTACCAGATCAAATATCTCCGTCCCATATTCCTGACCGAATCCAATTTCATAATTCCTACAGCTTGCGATGGAAACAAAGGGTATCGCGAACCTTTCCCATCGAATTTAAAACCCGGGGGGTTTATAATCTGGGTCCCGTGAAAATGGAATCGGGTGATTTATTTGGTTTTGAAGATTCATCGACCACATTGGATATCCCTGATACCCTGACGGTTTATCCAGAATTGATTCCATTTACCGATTTACACCTGGAAGCCGAAGATCCATTTGGAGATCGAAAAGCCCGTCGAAGGATCTTCGAAGATCCAAACCGGATGATGGGTGTCCGTCCATATGGACCGGAGGATGAATTTCGACGAATACACTGGCCAGCGACCGCCAGGACTGGCTCCCTTCAGGTGAAAATTTATCAGCCCGTCTCCTCACAGGTGATCCAGATTTGCCTGAACATGGCTACCACAGCCCATACCTGGGAAGGAACCGTCCCGAAAACCATCGAACAACTAATCAAAGTGGCAGCAACATTGGTTTACCACAGTGTCCAGGATGGCTACTCGGTCGGGTTGATTTCCAATGGCTCCCTGGCACAATCCGATCAACCTTTTAACCTGCAACCCGGACGTTCCCGGGAACAACTCGGTAATCTCCTGCAATTACTTGCGGGATTAACCGCCTACACCATTACCCCCTTTGACTCCTTCCTGCTTCGATCACTGCCGGGTATTCCCATGGGCGCCACCATGGTCATCATAACCGCCATGATGACTCCCACCCTGACTGAAACACTTCTCCATGTCCGCCGGTATCGACCTCACACAACATTAATTTCGCTGGATCCAACTCCTCCACCAACCCTTCAGGGTATCAACGTAATTCATGTCCCGTATACACCGTAAAATCCCATGTCTCATTCAACCCTGACCCCCAAAGCCCAAACTTTAAAGACCCTCGCCTGGGAAGAGCTGTCCCGGTTTACCAGTATGGGAATGATTGCATCAGTTGTCACTGCCTGGTATTGCATAATCAATAAATCAGTCTCATCTTCACTTCTAGCGGGAATAATTTTCCTTATCATTATATATATCAGTCACTTTTTGCTGCGATTATTTAACATTGTCCAAATCAAGCGGAATGTCCGTAGATTTATTTATATTGGATGGATTGTTTTTGGCCTTGTGGTTTCAATGCAAATCCTTCTTCAGGCTGATAAGAAATTTCATCCCTTTGAGCTTCTTTTTTCTCCAATCACCTCCCTATTTTCGGCTGATGGCAACCTGGCGCCATTCTGGCATACTGTCATCATCCTGATTCTGGTTTGGGCAGCGTTAACAATCGCACGGCTGCCTGTGGACAGTGGAACTGTCACTCGTCAAATTGAACTTAGTCTTGCCGCCATCCTCTTTCTGGGATTGATCCAAATCAATCCGACTCTTCAATCCATTGTTATCCCTCTATATTGTGTCCTTCTTTTTGGCTTGGTGGCTGTCAGCACCGCCCGGATTTCTGATATCACATCAGAACGGGGGGGGCGTCTGACTTCTTTTCGTTGGCAGTGGGGCGCAAGCATTCTAGCCGTCGCCCTGTTGACTGTTGTGGTTGGATTGGGCTTGGGCTGGCTGTTTGCCCAGCATCTGGCGAACCTGTTCGTTGGTTTGGCAATTGCTGCCCTCATCGTAATCGCCATTATTGCCGGGATCCTGGTTTTACCATTTCTCCTTTTTATTACTGGATTTATAGAAAATCTATCCGTGGAATTTCAGAATGTCCTGTCGACTGTAAAAGTGGTGGCTCAGGACCCGGGAGATCAACTCAAAGAGTTCCTCCCCAAAACATTAAAAACACCTGGACTGGTTGAGTCCGTCCGACCGTATTTTCTCATCGGCATTCTGGTAATCATTTTGCTATTTATACTTTACCGGGTGGGTTGGCTGGATTGGATTCGTCCCCGGAAAGGCACGGAAGAGGGTGAATCCATTATTAATACCTCCGGGTCAATTCAGCCACAAGAAAAGGGTTTCAAGCACCGAAAAAAGATTCGCCCCGGTCAGATTCTTGCCGCTGCCCGCATTCGTCAAATATATGCCCAGCTGCTGCGAATTTCTGAATCCTTGGGAAAACCCCGCCCGCCTGCCAACACCCCGCTTGAATTTTTACCCACGCTCGAGGTTTTATTTCCGGAAAACAGTGTTGATATACGGGAAATCACCCTGGCTTATACAAAAATCCGGTACGGTCAATATCCTGAATCCGAAGCAGAAGTCAGACTGGTGGAACAAGGGTGGAATCGAATCCGCGCGGAAGCCCGCAAACAAATCCTTGATAGAAAGCGGGCTCAGCGCCGGATCACAACAATCCGTTACTGATATATGTTAATTTACGAATTTTTAAAATAAATTCGGGAACCACTTTGCTATTGTGTCCCCCAAATATGCAAAGGCTAACATTTTTAATATTTTCCCGGCACAACACCAAAAAAGAAATCTGACCAGGGGCATTCTTAACATCCCGGCGATGATACCTGCAACATCAAAGACCGGATTTGGAATCAATGCCAGGAAAAAGATGGTTAAATCACCGTACTTTTTAATCCATCCGGTAATTTTTTCATAAATGCCAAGCCGTTCAACAACAGCCTGCCCGCTAAAACCTGCAAGGTACCCGCTCATTTCTCCAAGAGCTGCCCCCAACCCGGAAGCCAATGCAACCCCAAAAGGATTTAATATGGTTCCCATTAATGAGGTAATAAGCACCATGGGCAAAGGAAGAAAGAGGGAGGCATTTAATATCATTGCCATCAGAAAAATTCCCGGGTAGCCCAACACTTTTAAGGATTCAATTTTATCAACATTAATATATATAAATGCAGTCAACCCTAAAACAAAAACCAATGCGAGAATCCGAAGAATTTTTACAACCTGGGGATGATGAAACCATTTCCTGATAACCCCCAAACCATCTGACAATCGCTGGCGCCATTCCAGGATATTCAATCGGTGTCCGTACTTTCAATCACATCATTGCCCAAAAGGGCTTCAAGGCGCGCAATCACCATATCCAGTGCGACTGTATTCAATCCCCCTTCAGGAATAATGATATCAGCATAACGCTTTGAAGGTTCGACAAATTCCAGATGCATCGGACGCACAGTACTCAAGTACTGGTGAATGACGGATTGAGTAGTTCTACCACGTTCGGTAATATCCCGTTCCAGCCGGCGGATGAAACGAATATCAGCGTCCGTATCCACAAATATTTTTACATCGAATAATTTTCGCAATTCCGGCAGGGCATAAATTAGAATCCCTTCCACAAT
>CALMHE010000488.1 GCA_937863865.1 uncultured Anaerolineaceae bacterium
GATGTTAATACTGCGGTTTACCGGGCTGTCGCCAATGGCAAAACTGATTACTTTATTAAATTAAGGAAGGGGGATTTCTCTGAAATCTCCGTTTCCCTGCCTCACTTTCTGAATGCCAACGGCATCCAAGCAGTCATTCCCCCGCTGGAAACCCGGGATCACCGCCTGTGGGTCAACCTGGAACCCTTCCGGTTGATCCTCCAGCCCTATGTGGAGGGCAGAAACGGCTATGAAGTGCAGCCTTCCACCGCACAATGGATTGAGTTCGGTCAGGCTCTCAAGCAAATTCATTCGCTCTCTCTGCCTGCCGCCCTGGTCAGTCGTATTCCCAGTGAAACCTTTTCCTCCGCATGGCGGGAGATGGTGCTTGATTTCCTGCAGCAGGTTGAAGTGAAACAATTTTCGGAGCCGACTTCGGCAAAGCTGGCGGTGTTCATGAAGGAGCATGGTGCAGTCATCCGCAGGATTGTGATGCGAGCCAATCAACTCGGAGAGTGGATATCCAGCCGCCCGCTGAAATTCGTCCTCTGTCATTCCGATATCCATCCCGGCAATCTGCTGATCTGCCCGGACAATCAAATTTACATCGTGGATTGGGACAGCCCCATCCTGGCACCGCCTGAACGCGACCTGCAGTTGATTGGCGGCTGCCCAACCTGGAACCAGCCGGATGAAATCACTTCCTTCCGTCTGGGTTATGGTGATTCGAAGCCGGACCCAACCCTGCTGGCATATTACCGCTATGAACGCGTGATCCAGGATATGGCTGCATTTTGTCAGCAAATTCTGCTGACCGGAACTGGCGGGAAGGACCGCCAGCAGGGATACCAGTACTTCTGCAGCAATTTTCTGCCGGGGCATGAAATTGACCTGGCGCATGAAGTGGACCGCTTGTCGGGAAGAAAACAGCCCTGAAGATTGGAATTTTCCAATCCTGTAACACGGTTTTACTGTTTCATGATTTAATCAATCCACGATGACCAATTTTGAAGGTTCTCCCCGTAATCATGGATTGTTCACCCGTCTGCACAACCCCCAAACCCGCCGCAGCACCATCCTCATGCTGGTCATTGGGGGCATCTTCACACTTTCCACCTGCCTTCTGCTGGTTTTTGCCTCCCTGGTTCCGCCGCTGCACTCGGTTGAATCGCCTTATGCGCCACTTTTGGAGGGCACCTGGGTATTGGCAGCGGACAGCCCGCGGCCTTCCGGGTATGATGTTCAAATCACCTTCCACCGTGGACGAAGCCTCAGCCTGGTGGATCGTTCCACGGGGGAGGGTTTGAGAGCGACCTATTCTTTTATAACGGAGGACCGGATCGCCATATCCATCATGATTGGTTTGCCCACTTATGAATTTCAATTTTCAGTATCGGATGATACCCTGCATGTCATTCCCCCGGCTGAATTAGGCTGGCAGCCCATCACGTTGATTAAAAAACAATAGTCAGACCTCCGGCGGCAATTTTCCTTTATAATGAATGCAGGGAACCATAACAGATAGACAATTGGTATATTTGTTTTCAAGTACGATGACGCATGACACTATTCGCGTCAGCGAAACGGACGCATAATTTTATTGGATTTCATATCCTACCTGTTTTGTCCAATTTTTATTGGATCATTTATGTAAGGAGGAAACGATGCCCCCAAAGGGACGAATTGTTGTAAATGAACTTATTTGCAAAGGGTGTGAGTTGTGCGTGGACGCCTGCCCCCAGCAAGTCATCGCCCTGGCGGTTGAGCGTATCAATGCCAAAGGCTACCATCCAGCTGAACTGGTGAAGGAAGGTTGCACCGGCTGCGCCATCTGCGCCACTGTCTGCCCGGAAGCCGCCATTACGGTCTACCGGCAACCTGCACCTGCCAAGTAAATCCATAGGAGAGAAAAATGGCTCGTCAATTGATGAAAGGCAATGAAGCAGTCGCAGAGGCAGCCGTACGCGCCGGACTGCACGCCTATTTTGGTTACCCCATCACTCCACAGACTGAACTGCTCGAATACCTCTCCCGCCGCATGCCGGAACTGGGGCGGGCATTCGTCCAGGCGGAAAGCGAAGTGGCAGCCATCAACATGGTGTACGGTGCTGCCTGCACTGGAAGCCGTGTGATGACCTCCTCTTCCAGCCCGGGCGTCAGTCTGATGATGGAAGGTGTATCGTACATAGCCGCCACGGAAGTTCCCATCGTGATGATTAATGTCATGCGCGGTGGTCCCGGGCTTGGCAATATCTCCCCATCCCAGGGTGATTACAACCAGGCGGTTCACGGTGGTGGTCATGGTGATTACCGTCAGATTGTCCTGGCTCCCGGCAGTGTTCAGGAATCCGTGGACCTGATGGGTGAGGCGTTTGACCTCGCCGAGAAATACCGTTCGATTGTTGTCATCCTCAGCGACGGCAATATCGGACAGATGATGGAACCCTGCGAACTGCCCGAAATGCAGCCCCTGCGGGGTGTCTCCACAGCCGACTGGGCGGTTACAGGCATGATGGGGGAGCGCGAACGCCGCATGCTCTCATCCATCTACCTGAAGGTTGCAGACGAAGAATTGACAAACCTCCGCCTGCTCAACCGCTGGCGCCAGATTGAAGAAAACGAAGTCCGCTACAAGGAATATTACCTGGATGATGCTGAATTTGCCATCATCGGTTTTGGCTCAACCGGTCGGGTTGCACTGACAGCCGTCCGGCAGGCACGTGCCGAGGGCATCAAGGTCGGTTTGCTGCGTCCCATCACCCTGGCTCCCTTCCCCGTCAAACGGGTGCTGGAGCTGAGCAAGCGGGTTCAGGGCATCCTGGTCACGGAAATGAATGGCGGTCAGATGCTGGATGATGTCTGCCGCATCGTGAAGGACAATGCCCCGATCGAGTTTTATGCCCGGTTGGGCGGTGTGGTTCCCTTCCCGGATGAAATCCTGAGCGAGATCCATCGCATCGTCAAGGGACCGCTCACGGTTGGTAGCGATCCGCGCCGCAAATGGCTCGATCGCATGGCTGAAATTCTTAAATAGCACGTCAAATGAGACGAGGAGGAAACATGACCTCTCAACCAATTACGGAACAACTTGTCTACCAACGCCCCGAGTCCCTGACGGATGTCAGCACCCACTACTGCCCGGGCTGCACCCATGGTGTGGCGCACCGCCTGGTGGCGGAAGTGCTGGATGAAATGGACCTGCGCCAGAAGACGATTGGCGTTGCCTCAGTGGGCTGCTCGGTGTTTGCCTATAATTATTTTGACTTTGACTTCGTCCAGACTGCCCATGGGCGCGCCCCCGCCATGGCTACCGGCGTCAAGCGCAGCCTGCCCGACCGGGTGGTCTTCACCTACCAGGGCGATGGCGACCTGGCATCCATCGGCATGGCGGAAATTGTACACGCCGCCGCCCGCGGTGAGAACATCACAGTCATTTTCATCAACAACACCAACTACGGCATGACCGGCGGTCAGATGGCTCCCACCACCCTGCCCGGTCAGAAGACCACATCCTCACCCAATGGTCGTGATGTGGAGCAGCAGGGCTTCCCCATCCGCGTATCAGAAATGCTCTCCAAACTCGACGGCGCCAGCTACATCGTGCGCCGCAGCATGCACGACCCCAAGAACATCCGGCTTGCCAAGAAAGCCATCCGCATCGCTTTCGAAACCCAGGTGCGTGGTTTGGGCTTTTCATTGGTGGAACTGTTGTCAACCTGCCCCACCAACTGGAATCTGACCCCGGTGAATGCCAAGGCATGGCTGGAAGAACACATGGTCACCTACTATCCCCTGGGCGATTACAAGGTCCATCCGGCAGTCGCCGAGATCCGCATTTAAATCCGGAGGAAAACGATGCAAAATGAAATTATCATATCTGGATTTGGCGGTCAGGGCACCCTGTTTGCAGGACAGGTGCTTGCCTATGCCGCCATGGATAATGGTCTCGAAGTCACCTGGATTCCATCCTATGGACCCGAGATGCGCGGCGGCACTGCCAACTGCACTGTCATCATAGCCGATGAAGAAATTGGTTCCCCGCTGGTGCGCTATCCATCCGCCGTCATCGCCATGAACCTGCCCTCACTCGATAAATACGAGTCGCTGGTCAAGCCTGGCGGAGTGCTGTTAATCAATTCCTCGATGGTTGACCGGGTTCCCACCCGCAAGGATATCCGCGTGGCACAGGTTCCCGGCAATGACATTGCGGAAAAATTGGGCGACAAGCGCCTGACCAACATGGTCATGGTGGGCGCCCTGCTGGCGAACCTGCCCATCCTCACCCTGGAAATGATGGAAAAGGCTCTGCAGGAACACCTCCCCGCCCGCCATCACCGCTTCCTGCCCGCCAACTATCAAGCCCTGCGCCAGGGAGCAGAATACAAGGCGAAACCTGTTCAATAAATTGATCTGTCCATTATCGGTATTTGGATAACGGGTTGGGTTTTGTCGAAGTCCTGATCTCCTTCAGGGCTTCGACGCTTTTAATGGATCCGGTGCGGTCCATGCCAAACCACTTGGTTATGGTTTCCATGCAGGAAAGCATTCCTCAGGGTAATTTAATCCCTCCACCCTCCTGGTGAAATTAACTGTTAAAATAGAGTCAACCTGGTATTCCAAGGGATCTTATCGATGGAGCAGGATATGACCACGTTTAGCACACCCGAATGGGTTCATCATGCAGTTTTTTACCAGATTTTTCCGGACCGGTTCGCCTCCGCCCGGCATCCGCAAATCCCCAAGCCAGCCAACCTGGAACCTTGGGATTCACCCCCCACCGTGCATGGCTTCAAGGGCGGTGACCTGATCGGGGTTTTGGAAAAGCTGGATTATTTACAGGACCTGGGAATCAATGCCATTTACTTCACACCGGTGTTCCAGTCCGCCTCCAACCACCGCTATCATACTCATGACTACTTCAAGGTGGATCCCATCCTGGGGGGCGATCTGGCTCTGCACCGGCTGCTTAAAGAAGCCCACCGCCGCAATATCCGCATTGTGCTGGATGGGGTTTTCAACCATGCCAGCCGGGGTTTTTTCCAGTTCAACCACATCCTCGAATGCGGCTCCTCCTCGCCCTACGTGGACTGGTTCCAGGTGCACGGTTATCCGCTGCATGCCTACGAGGGCACACCCCGGTACGCCTGCTGGTGGAACCTGCCCGCTCTTCCCACCTTTAACCATGCCAACCCCCAGGTGAGGCAATTCATATACGATGCCGCCCGCTACTGGCTTGACCAGGGAATTGACGGCTGGCGGCTGGATGTACCCTTTGAAATCAAGGATGACGCCTTCTGGCAGGGCTTTCGCCAGGTGGTTAAATCTGCCAACCCGCAGGCTTACATCACCGGTGAAATCCCCTGGGATGCAACCCGCTGGCTCCAGGGCGATCAGTTTGATGCGGTGATGAACTATCTCTTCACCTACTCCTGCTGGAGCTTTTTTGGCGGTGACGAGCTCCGCACGAAGCTGGTGGGGCATTGGAAGGGTCATGGACCGGAGTATTTCTCAACCACGGGGACGGGCTTCCTCACCAGCCTGGAGAAACTGCTCCACATCTACCCCCAGCCGGCTGTCCTGGCACAACTCAACCTGCTGGACAGTCACGATACCGCCCGTTATCTCAGCATCACCGGCGGAGACCGGCGCCGGTTAAAGCTGGCGGCTCTGGTTCAGTTCACCTACCCCGGCGCGCCCAGCATTTATTACGGTGACGAGATCGGCATGGAGGGTGGGCAGGATCCGGATTGCCGCCGTTCATTCCCGTGGGACGAAACCCGCTGGGACCATGACCTGCACTCCTATTTCCAATCACTCATCCAGCTGCGGCTTGCCCACCCCGCCCTGCGCACCGGAGAATTTATCCCGCTGGGCGCCACAGATGGCAGCGCCGCCTACCTGCGGTGCCTGGATGGGACTCGTTTTATGATCGTCATCAACAATACGGCAGGCACCCTGCACCTGGAAATTCCCGCCGGTCCGCTGGCGGATGGCACCCTTCTGCATGATCTGTTGGGGAGCGGTACAGCGCGGGTGGAGCATGGAACCCTCAACGGCATGTCACTGCCGCCGCTCAGCGGCGCCCTGCTGGAAGCTGCCGGGGTGGGATGAGATGGATTGGCTGGAGCGCCTGGAAGAGCTGGAGCTGGAGGTTCAGTATCGCACGCCGCCCCCGTCCGGTGAGTCCGAATTCCGTCATTTTCCAGGCAAACGCCCGCTGTTGATCTCGGCACCCCACGGCGCGGCGCATACCCGCAATGGACTGCTCAAGGATGAAGAGGATTATACAACCGGCATGGCATTGCTGCTGGCGGAAATGACCGGCTGCCATGTCCTGGCTTCATTTGCCCTCTCCCCCACCGATCCCAACTGGTACTCCGCTGCCCCGTACAAACTCCAGCTGGCGAAGGTGGTCCGCCAATACGACATCCGGTTTGTCCTTGACCTGCATGGCGCTGCCGCCTACCGCGATTTCGGCATTGCCATTGGCACCCTGTATGGTCAATCCTGTCCACCCGCTGTCATCCTGGAGGTCCTGCAGGCGCATGGATTTGGAGAGGAAACCACCTGGCTTTCCCGCCTGGATGTGGATGACACCTTCCCCGGCATCGGCATGGAGGGGCAGGAAACCGTGACACGCTTTGTGGCGGAAAAACTGCATATCAGGGCTGCCCAGCTGGAGCTGAATGCCTACCTGCGGGTGGTGCGCCGCCTGCCCACCGCTGTCGAACGTGAGCCGTTCGCCAGTGATCCGGAACTCATCCGGCGCACATTAAAAGCCCTGGCGGATCTGATTGAGAAATTAATCCGCCTGCGGTGGAGGTAAGTGTCAAACACCCATCATGGTATTCCCTGTGAACAGCCACACCCCATGCCGGAAGCCAAGCCCCCGCTGCCTGGCAGCAACCTTTCTACATCTGCAAAATCCGCCCATCCTCGATATACAGGTGGCGCTGCGCCTTCCTGGCGATCTTCGCATCGTGAGTAATCATTAATATTGTCTGGTTCAACCGTTGATTCAACAACCCAAACAAAGTCAGAATTTCAGCCCCATTCTGAGAATCCAGGTTCCCGGTCGGTTCATCCGCCAGCAGGAGGGTCGGGGTATTTATCAATGCCCGCGCAATAGCCACCCGCTGACATTCCCCGCCGGAAAGTTGAGCTGGAAAATGACCAAAACGATCCTTCAAGCCCACTGTTGCCAGAAGATCCCTGGCACGTTTTTCCACATTAAAATTTAACCGCCTCTTGATTGGCAGCAGCGGCATGATCACATTTTCCAGGGCTGTCAGAGCCGGAAAGAGGTAAAACAATTGAAATATAAAACCAATTTCATTCCGGCGGAAATTTGCCAGTTCGTTTTCAGAAAAACCGCTTAATTTATTCCCCTTGAAAATTATCTCCCCTTCGGTGGGAACATCCAGAGTGCCAATTAAATTAAGCAGGGTGGTTTTTCCACTTCCTGAGGGTCCCAGCAGGGCAATGAATTCACCGGAGTGAATACTCAAATTGACCTGATGGACAGCTGTCACGGGTTTTTCAGAGGAATAAATTTTGGTCAGGTTTTTGGTCTGGACTAAAATACTCATTTGATTTCTCCCAGAAGTGCTTGAAGGCTGGCATAGGCGAGGGTGGCAGCCCTGTATAAAGCATCCCTGTCAATATTGGCAGGATCATCAAAGGGGGTTCCCACGAGGTCATTACCCCGCCCGCAGATGGCAGCGGTTGGAAAACCACCCGCCAGCAGCGGGCTTTGATTCATGCAAGGGTGGGCACTCATTTTCACGGGAATCCCCAATTGTTCCGCAACATCCACCAGCGTATTCATGATTGGATTGGGGGTTTCAGCAATGCCCATTTTTCGGGTTTGCATCGTGCTCAACCAGCCCGGCAAATCCGGTTGATCGAGATTTGTCCGGATAAACCAGTGATTCCTCAGGTAAAAGCGACCCTCCTCCTGCAATTGCCTCCGCAGTTCAGGGTTAACCTCTGCTGGGTCATCCCCCAACGCCAGCGAGTTGGAGACTACCAGGGTTGACCAGGCTCCCAGGTCATCCAGGTAGATGACACCTTCCACCCGCTCGATTTCATCCGCATGGGAATTTACATAGGTGATTACGCCTTCGTAACCGGCAGTGGTTTGTGAAAAAATAATGAAGCGCACAGTCATCCCAGGTTGATGATCCGCCAACAGCCGGGCAAGTTCCAATGCCACCGCTGCACCGGAGGCGCCATCATCGGCACCCGGGCTGCCTGGATTGGTGTCAAAATGGGTTGCGATCCAGAGCTCCCGTTCAGGATGCCGGGTTCCGGGGAGAGTTGCCACAATCGTTTCACCCACTGCAATGGAAGCGATGGCGCCTCCCCCGGCATGAGCCATCAGCATCTCACGTTCATCCGGGTTTGGCTTGATGAAAACAACCGCCCGAATTGTATCCTGATAATTATTTTCCGCCATCGAAATCACCGTGTTCCTGATAAATTCAGGAGCTGACCGGGGCATCTCCAGCAGCAGGATCCTGTCCCGTAGAATATCAACCGGTGGCAGGGATTCACCTGACGCATGAAAAATAAATTCACCAGCAATCACCACATCCGGCACCAGCTGCGACTCGTGATAAAAACCTCCATCCGCTTTCATTGCCAGGGATGACTCCCCACTGAGGATGGTGACCGAATTGGTCGCCACCGCTTCGGTATGGACCGAAAAACCGAATTTTTGGAATGCGGAAAACAAATAGGCAGCTGCCTGGATCTCAGCCTGGTTTCGATCCACCCGCTCACCAGACCCGGTGATTTCCTGGATGTGAAAAATCATGTTTTCCAGTGAAATCCCATAATCCGGAAGTACAACCACCTGCCTGTTAATTTCCTCTCCACTGGTGCCTTCCTGTACAACGGGCGATTGCCTGCCAAGCAGGAATATCGATCCAAGCATCAGAACCAATACAGCGCCCAATCCCAGGATTTTCCAGGAAAGTGCAACCGGTTTACCTTTTTGAATTCCCATCCCGGAATAGGAAATGATTTCCTGCGGGTTAAACCGGCTGGCTTGCCATGCCGGATAATAGGCGCACAATCCACCCCAAAGACACATTCCAAGCCACACAACCAGAGCAACCAACCCATCGGTCCAGTTCAGCGTTTGCATGATAACGCCAATGATGCTCAATCCCGCCAGGGCGCCCAATCCTCCACCAATGAGCCCCAGCAGCACGCCTTCCAGAATAATTTCCATGAATATTTGGAACCTGCTCCAACCAAATGCTTTCAACAGACCAATTTCCCGTTTGCGCTCCAACACACTGAGATACAGGTTCTCCAAAACCACCAGCCCGCTCATAAATATGGCAACGAGAACCATCAGAATATGAAATCGTTCAATGACCAGGGCGACATAATTGCCCAGGAAAGTGACCTTCAATATTCCCTGTAAATTGACCAAAACATTGATGACCAGCGAGGACAATGTCGCACCAGCCACGATCAGGATAAGGGTCAGGGCAAACCGGATACGTCGGCGTGACAATTGGCGAAACGCCAGGCGGATCATGTTCATTCCCCCCACCGGATTACCATGATGAAGCGCTTCCTCAATCTGACCTCCGGATCGTAGATTTTCGATTGGCAGCCTGCCGACCATCGCTTGAATCGGATAAATCCCTCCCAAAATATACAGGAGGGGAGCCAGAGTGGCGGTCAATGCAAGAATTTTCCAATCCGGCATCATTCCCAAGGACCGGGTCAAACCCCAGCCTGCCGCAAGGGACAGCACCATCCCAATCCCTCCGAAGACCAACAACTCTCCCATTAATTTCCAGATCATTTCCTTCGGCTGCCAGCCAAAGGCTTTCAATATTCCAAACTCCTCGCGTCGAGCCTGCATGTTGAGTTGAACGCTGTTGGTGATAAAAAGGATGGCTGCCACGAAAAATATTGCCAACAGCAGGATATTGGCTGCGTTTACACCTCCGGTAATGGCTTTGGCAGCTCCCAGGGTTGTCCAATTTTCCTCCACATACCCCACCCCGGGCACCAGCACCAGCACCTTTT
>CALMHE010000489.1 GCA_937863865.1 uncultured Anaerolineaceae bacterium
GATTCTTCGATGGTTGAATCCTGACGTCGGAGATTTGAACTTGCAATGGGAACCCCGCGTCCGTCCTGCCTTGGGACGTTCCGATTATTTACCGCAGGATGCGGAGCGTCAAGCCTTTGATGCCTCCATAAACTGGTATCGCCGTTCGGGATTGCTTGTCGCGCCCTCCCGAGTTGAAGAAATTCACCGGCTGCTTAAAGTTGATGTTTGCACATCTTCAATCGCACCAATTGAAGCAAACTGGGACACATTGCCAAACCCCTGCAACGAGATGGTGACAGACTTGGGATCAATATTCAAGTACTTGAGGGCTTCGCGGACTGTATAGATAACACCGAAACCGGTTGCTTCCCGGCGACCCAGTGATCCACCACCGCCGACTGGTTTACCCGTTATGGCGCCCGGAGTGAATTGACCGACCAGCTTGGAATATTCATCCACCATCCAGCCCATCATCTGGGCATTGGTTCCAACATCAGGTGCAGGAACATCCTGGCGGTTGCCAATATTTTTCCACATAACCTGGATATAACCCCGGCACAGGCGTTCTTTTTCAGTAACGGAGAGTGTGGCGGGATCAACAATGACGCCGCCCTTGCCGCCGCCCAGGGGGATGTCAGCCACGGCACATTTCCATGTCATCCAGGTTGCCAGGGCGCGAACTGTGTCAATGGTCTCAGCCGGGTGAAAACGAATGCCACCCTTGTTGGGGCCGCGGGCATCGTTGTGCTGAACCCGGAAACCCTGGAAGAAACGCATGCTCCCATCATCCATACGGACAGGGATGCGGAATGCGTATTCGCGCATCGGCCAACGCAACATCTCGCGTACAGACTGGTCGAGCTTCAACAGATCGGCTACGGCATCAAATTGCCGCTGAGCCATTTCAAAAGCATTGGTTTGTGACGCCATTGAGATACTCCTATTGTCTCAGATAATTAAATTTTGACTCTTGATGTAAAAAAGATAAGCGAGCACTCCGGTTCTGTGCCCGCTGTATTGCATGGCAGGGTGGTACAGGCACTGCACCGTATTCTCCTCCCGCAACCTTTACCTTACAAGATTACCCGACAAGACACTTCACGTCAAGATGATGAAAATCGCCTCTCCAGTGTGATACCCGGCTAATTTTTAATTCATACATCCCGCTGACTCAACCTTTCACTGACCAGGATACCGGCACCACACAGGAACATCAATATGGTTGCCATTGCCAGCGCCTGACCATAATTTCGCGCCCCGGGTTGTGAGAGAAAACGAAAGATAGCCACCGGCAGGGTGGGATATTCCGGTCGTGCCAGAAAAGCAGTTGCCCCAAACTCGCCCAGCGAAATTGTGAATGCAAATATAGCGCTGGCAAGCACCGCCCTGCCAATGATGGGTAAATCCACCTCCAGCCAGACGCGCCAGGAAGGCGCTCCCAGCACGCTCGCTGCCTGGCGCAGGGATGGCGGAATGGATTGCAATGCCGGCAGCAATCGCTAGGAGGGCGATTCCCATCACCATCGCCCAGCGGACGATTAGGAAGGCACTCCATGCGGCGCCGACCTTGGCTGCGTCGCGCGGGTCGCGTGCTGCCAGGAACCGCTGGAAGTCGGACATCTGCGCCGGCCCGCCAAGGTTCAGGAACAAGCCCTTGAGCACCCATGCGATCACCATGGCGCCGAACAGCTCGTAGCCTTGGTAGGCCT
>CALMHE010000490.1 GCA_937863865.1 uncultured Anaerolineaceae bacterium
CTAGACCATGTTCAGCTGCCTGAACGGCGACTGTCCCCAATACATCATCAGCTTCAGCGCCCTCTTTTTCCAGGCGGGGGATATGAAATGCATCCACCATTTCCCGAATGCGTTCCACCTGCGGGCGAAGATCCTCAGGCATTTTTGCCCGGGTGGCTTTGTAATCGGGATACAACTCATTGCGGAAGGTTTTGCCGGTGTCGAACGCAACTGCGAGGTAATCAGGTTGATCCTGTTCCAGAATTCGTAGAAGTACGGAGGCAAATCCAAATGTACCCGCAGTCGGTTCGCCGCTGCGGGTCTGAAATCGATCTGAACCGCCCATGGTCAGGGCAAAATAAGTTCGGTAGGCAAGAGCATGCCCATCAATCAAATACAGTACAGGTGGCATGGGAAGATCCGTTTTTTTTTCACGAAGGTGTAAGCCCCTGTCGATGGCGGGTCTCGTGCAGGAAATCCCGCAGCAGATCGCCAGCCGGGGGTTGCGAACCGGTAATGATCAGATAGCCGGGTGCCCAGAAATCACCGGATGGATTTTGTTCTTTAAAAGTGGAGTTAAAACCAAAGATCCGCTGGGAGGTCTGTTGACGCAGGACCCGGATCAGGTTACCGGGTGAGACGGATGGAGTCACACGAACTGTGAATTGAAAATATTCCGGGCGGGTGGCAATTCCATCCAGACGCCATCCATACGCCAGGCAAATTTCAGGTATCCAGCGGGCAAGCTGGCTTGCCAGGTCACCAGTCAGGTAATGGGATGGCAGGCGCGGCACCAGGATGCAGGTATACAGGATATAACTCAATCCGGGGACAGCAGGATCCAATTCCTCCAATGTGCGGGGAATGGGGGGGGTGAAGCGCTGGGTGTCAGGGTGCATCTCCACCAAGGGTTTGGATGGGATGGGAACTCCGGCTGGTTTACGATCCGCTTTATCCGGCTCCATCATTGGGGGTGCGATGCGATGGGGAGAGGTTTCATCCACGCCGGGTTTGTACTCCTCCGGCAGAGGTTCCTCTGGAGCCCACCAGGATTCCACTTCCGGGTCAGGGGATGGTACATCCCCCAGCATGCGGGTAAAGGCGGCAAACATTTCGGGATCCACCGGTTCATCCATCCAAGCCGCTTCCGGCGTTGATTTTTCCTCAGAAGGATAATCCCGGGTGACCGGTGCTGGGGGAGGTGTGGGGATGGGAATGCTGATGGGTTCAATTACCGGTGGGATGGCGGTTGTTTCCACCAGAGCCCGTGCCAATTGACCTGCCTGACTGCGAATCCGCGTGAGAGGTGTGGTCACATCATAGATGAGTGCCAGGAGAACCCGGGCACCCAGAGGCTTGGCATACAACAGATATTCATTATCCGTGGATTCAAGGCGGATAAAGCGAGCCAGGTCGGTGCGGGGCTCCTTTTCCAGGGCACGCCCCAGAATGGAAGTCACCTCATTGACAGCATCCTCCTCCAGTTGACCAGCATAAGCCCATCTTTTTCCGCTGCGGGTAATTAATGCCGCTTCAGCGGAAGATTCGATTAACAACCGGGTGAGTCTTTGAGCAGCCAGGTTAACATCATCCATCCAGGGCAGAGTCTGTTCGGTTGGGAAAACATCACCTGTCTGCCGATCCTCAGACAGGTGCAACAACCGTTCAATAATGGCTGTCAGATCCGGCAGATAAAAAGGTTTGTTCAGGTAGGCGTGGGGTTTCAGACCTGCAATTGCTGGATGGTCGGGGTTGTTGCCGGGTGGAATAACGATTAATTTCAGCGCGGGGTTGTTAACCATCAATTGTCTGCCAAAGGTGACGAAGGCAGCCGGGTCACTTTCCATATCCAGGACAATCAGGTGATAATTGATGACCCCCAGTGCAGTCTGTGCCTCCTGCCAGGTTTGCACCAGACGGATGCGGTAACTGCCGCTCTCCTCCAGGCTGAGCCGCAGTAATTCGCCAAAGGCGGGGTGAGGACTGACGATTAAAATATCTTTTCCCACATCAATAGTCTATCATGTGCAAGGATGAGAGGCAAGCGAAAGGAATGACGGATTCGGGTTTGAGTCAGGAAATGGATTGGCGTTCACCCAGGAGAAACCAGTGCCCCTTACGGTCACTGGCTGACTCTGGAGCCCGGTCATAATAAATATCATAGATTTTGCCATCATCCGTTTGGATTCG
>CALMHE010000491.1 GCA_937863865.1 uncultured Anaerolineaceae bacterium
GTATTTGACGATTCGGAATTCATCTTCCTGCTCGGTCTTGCATTAACCTTTGCATTGATTCCCATTCTGACAATTCCAGGTAAGAATAAACGTCATTGGGCATGGATTCCCGCCGGTATTCTTCTGATAATCGGCTTGCTGGATTTGCCCGCCAGTATGAATTTCATGCCCTATTTCTTCGGAATCGCATTAATCTGTGCTGGTTTATTACTGGCATGGAATGCACTCAAACCTCGGAAGTAATTCAAACCATTCGGAGGAATGAAATATGGAAAAACCTCGCCACCATCATAGTGTATTTTGGCCTATTCTCCTGATCTCCGCAGGCATCATTTTTTTGCTCAGCAACATTGGAGTTCTTGGCAGCGGTATTGGTGAACTTTTCAGCACCTATTGGCCGTTAATTTTTGTGGCAGCCGGACTGGATGGAATATTCAGACGGGAGGGTTGGGTCGGCGCCATCCTCCTCATAGGTCTTGGCACGGTTCTCATCCTCGCCAACCTGGGATACTTTGCCTGGGATTCATTGAAAATCCTTCTCAAGTTATGGCCAATATTCCTGATTGCCTGGGGATTTGACCTGATCTTCAAAGGTCGCCCTGCCTGGGCTTCGATCTTTGGGGTCTTGCTGGCGGTGATCCTGGTCGGCGGTATCCTTTGGCTTGGCTTCACCCAAACTGGCAGAGTTACCGGATCTCCAATGACCATCGAGGAAATTCTGCCCGATGGGGCAAAACAAGCTGATATCAACCTGGACATTCCTGCTGGATCCGTGAGCATTGGCGCAGGTTCCGAAGGTGGACTGCTGGCATCGGGTGACATTATGCTGCCAAAGGGATTATCACTTGTGCCCAAATCTGAATCGAGTGGAAGTCTGGTCACCTTCACCCTGAAAACGGAAGGATCCACCATGGTTCCATTTGTCAGTCCGGGATTGGAGCCGGATTGGAATCTGAAGCTGAATTCGATTCTGCCAATGGACCTCAATATTAACCTGGCAGCAGGTGAACAAATGCTTGATTTACGCGGCACACATGTCCAGGAGTTGGACATCAACACAGCCGTGGGACGGTCGATTATCATCCTGCCGGATCAGAAACTGACGGGGGTAATCAAGGGAGCAGTGGGTGTGATTACTATAAAAGTACCCAAAGATGCCGCGGTTCTGATTAAGAACGAGGGTGGTCTGTCACCCTCATTTCTACCTGCTGGATATATTCGCAGTGGTCAGCAAATCGTGTCACCCACCCTTGGCTCCGGTAAACCCACCATTACTCTGACAGTTGGGCAGGCAGTCGGCTTTATCCGAATTGTCACACTTCCTTGATTAAGTCCATAATACACAGACATTCCTCTCCCCGCGGGAGGAATGTTTACTTAAGGATAAATATCGGGGAACAAAACAATGGATTATGCGTCATTATCACCAATGATTATCCAATAACCCTATTTTGGAGGTTGAAATGAAAAACAAATGGTATTTACTACTGGTTAGTTTCGTGCTGATAACCACGTTAACAGCCTGCTCTGGCGGCTTTTTTATCAATAAAACTGATAACTCCCGCACTGTTAATGTATCTGGACATGGAGAAGTATATCTTGTACCAGATATTGCTTACATCTATATTGGTGTTCGCAGCCAGGCGGACACAGTCTCCGATGCATTGACATCCAACAATGCCCAATCACAAGCCATATCGACTGCGTTGAAGAATTATGGTCTGGAGGATAAGGATATCCAGACATCGTCTTTCAACGTTTATCCACAACAGGAATACAGCCCGGAAGGTCAATTGACCCGAACCTATTATGTTGTGGAAAACACTGTTTTCATCAAGGTGCGAGACTTATTGAAACTGGGTGATATTCTGGATGGAGTGACCCGGGCAGGTGCCAATAATATCAATGGTATCTCATTTGATGTCGAAGACAGATCTGAAGCAGAAGCCCAGGCTCGCAAGCTGGCTGTTGATGATGCCCGGGCGAAAGCACAGGAACTGGCTACATCAGCCGGCATATCCCTGGGTGATCTGCAAACCATCAGTGTATACTCGTCCGGGACTCCTTCTCCCATAGCTACCTATGAAGGCAAGGGCGGGATGATGGCTGGCAGCAGCGTTCCCATCGCTGCCGGACAAATGGTCATCTCTGCCGATGCAAACCTGACCTATGGCATAAAATAATTACATCCATATAACCAAAAAAAGGGAGGGCACAAACGCCCTCCCTTTAATTTAATAATTTATTTGGAATAAATTAATAAGGAATTTCACTGATTTTTGCCAGCTTTGCCAGACGATGTGTTGAGGTGATCCGCCGAATGGTGCCGGTCAATCCACGCATTACCAGGCTCTCAGTCGTTGCACCGTTGGCAAAATAATCCACGCCCCGCAGCAGATCTCCGTTGGTGATGCCGGTTGCTGCAAAGAACACATCCTCCGATGAAACCAGATCATCAATGGTCAATACCTTGTCAAGTTCATAACCCAATTCAATCCCTTTTTGGGCTTCTTCAGGAGTGCGGGGATAAAGTTTTCCCTGGATATTCCCACCCATGCAACGGAGAGCGACCGCGGCAAGCACACCTTCCGGAGTTCCACCAACACCTACAAGCACATCGATTCCCGATTCCGGCCAGGCGGTCATCAACGCACCTGCTACATCTCCATCTG
>CALMHE010000492.1 GCA_937863865.1 uncultured Anaerolineaceae bacterium
TGCAGGTCCAGCAGCAGCAGGTCCTTGGCATACAACAAGCCAATGATGTTGTCGATATTATCCTCGTAAACGGGTAAACGGGAATGACCCGATTCGCGCACCGCCTGCAGGGTTTCCGCCAGCGAGTCTTCCACATCCAGCGCCAGCACATCCATGCGCGGGATCATGATCTCGCGGCAGATGGTTTCGCCAAACTGAAATATGGAGTAAATCATCTGGCGCTCGCCTTTTTCCAGTCCACCGCCTTCGGGCTTGCCCTCCTCGACCCAGGTTTTCAACTCATCCTCGGTGACACGCCCGATGCGGCGCTCCAGTCCAGCGGGTGAGCCGAGGACGAGGGTCAGCAGGGCGGAAAAGGGGCTGAACAGGAAATCCATCAACAGCGCCCAGGGCAGCAAGCGCACCGCCCAGACAGTCGGGTCAGCCAGCACCAGACGCTCCACCAGGAATTCAACCAGCAGGGTGATCAGGGTCACACCACCGAGAATCAGCAGCAGCCAGCCCAATGCCAGGGCGGGGGAGAGCAGCAGCAGCAGCCAGATGACGGTAACGGCAATCAGGGCATGCACCAGCGCCAATGAAAACCGCAGGGTGGCGCGGGTGCGGTTTTTTTCCAACAATTTGAGTGTATTGTCCACGGATTGGGGATTGCGGATGCGCAAATCCAGCAAGTCCGGTACGGATGCATTGATCAGGCTGGCTCTCACACCAGCAAAGATGGCGTCCATGATGAGGAGGACAGCCAGGAGGATCCAGGGGGTTGTACTATTCACTTGGATTATGCTTTCTATACGGTCGGGCGGGTACGCCGACGACGATGGTATCGGGCGGCACATCGTGGGTCACCACGGAGCCGGCGCCGGTTCGGGCGCGCTCACCGATGGTGACCGGTGCCACCAGCATGGTGTCGCTGCCAATGAAGGCATCGTCACCGATTACGGTGGGGTGTTTGTGCTCGCCGTCAAAATTGCAGGTGATGGTTCCGGCGCCGATGTTCACATTGTTGCCAATGGTGGCGTCACCAATGTAGGAGAAGTGTCCCATTTTGGTGCCGGGACCAAGATACGAGGATTTGACCTCGCCAAAATTACCCATATGCACACCCGGACCGAGATGGGCACCCTTGCGCAGGTGGCAGAAGGGTCCCATGCTGACATGATCCTCCAGGATGGCGCTTTCGGAAACGGAAGCCAGCACCAGGCAGCCATCACCCACGCGGGTGTCCGTCAGGATGGAGTTGGGTCCGATGCGGCAGCCGCTGCCGATGGTGGTTTGACCGCGCAGGTGGGTGTTGGGATGGATGGTCGTGTCGGATCCGATGGTGACATCCGCCTCGATGTAGGTGGTGGCGGGGTCGATGATGGTCACCCCGGAGAGCATCCACCGGCGGTTAACCCGCTGGCGCAGGAGGGTTTCAGCTTCCGCCAGATGGATGCGTGTGTTGATGCCCAGCGCCTCTGCCGGGTCATCGGTGGCAGCCACCTCAATGGGCATGCCCTCGGCGGCAGCCAAACCGACGGTGTCAGTCAGGTAATATTCCCCCTTGGGGGATAGCGGGATGCGCTTCAGCGCCTGCCAGAGCCATTCCGCCCGAAAGCAGTACACCCCGGCGTTCAACTCGCGGATGGCAAGCTGTTCGGGTGTGGCGTGGGCTTCCTCCACAATTGCCTGCACCATGCCCCGCCCATCGCGCACAACCCTGCCAAATCCATGTGAATCGGACGAGAGGATGGTGAGCATGGTGATGGGACCGGGGTTGGCGGTTTGAACTTCAATCATCTGCTGCAGGGTCTGGGTGGTGAGCAGGGGCATGTCACTGTTCATCACCAGCACCAGGTCCGACTTGCCTTCCAGCAGCGGACGCGCAGTCTGAACAGCATGCGCCGTGCCCAGTTGTTCTTCCTGGACGACGCATTGCCCCGCATCCCCCACCGCGGCGCGCACCTGATCACCCCCGTGACCGATGACAACCACCGGCAGATTGTCGCTGATGGCACGGGCGGTATCCAGAACATGATGAATGAGGGGCTTGCCCCCCAGGGGATGCAGCACCTTGGGCAGGCTGGATTTCATGCGCACGCCCTGTCCGGCTGCAAGGATGATAATGGAACACTTCATGGCATACTCCTGTTAAAATAGCAAAGCCCCGTCACCAGGTAAAAAGGTGCGAAGCTCGCTGGAAGAGGTGAAGTCGTATGAGGTCTAAGAGGATCAGGATCAGGGTTCATACTGTTGAAAAGGTCAGGCTGGGGCGCCTGGATTCGAACCAAGATCCACAGATCCAAAGTCTGGTGTGCTGCCATTGCACTACGCCCCAGTATGGCGATTCCGTGCGCATATTTTAGCATAAAATAACGAAATTGGGGCAGCCGGCTGGGATTTTCGCATCAGGACGGGTCTGCTGCATTGGAATCGTGGGATATCCCCAGGCGTGTACATGGAGGACCACGAAGATCCTTCCGGACGATCGCCATTTGGGTGATATCCACCCGGACGAGAGAAGCATATCAAGATAATGATCCAAATGGATTTGATTTGTATTGTTTGTCCAGATATATTACAATTATCGTCATCACCTTCCTTTGGGTATGATATAATTATCAAACTAATAAGATATAAATAGTCAGTATACCAGAGGTGGCAATGCTGCAGGATTATCTTCCCCTCATCATCATTTTCACACTGGCTTTGGCGCTTGGTTTTCTTGTTTTGGGAATGAGCGCCATTTTAGGTCCCCGGCGCCCAACGCAGCGTAAAGCTGCGCCGTACGAATCGGGCATGGTGCCCTACGGTCAGGGCAGAAGGCGCATCTCGGTGCGTTACTACCTGGTGGCGATGCTGTTCATCCTGTTTGACGTGGAAATCGTCTTCTTCCTGCCCTGGGCGGTGGTTCTGCGGGAACTGGGCATCCCGGGTCTGGTCGAAATGATCCTGTTTGTCATCGTGTTAACGATTGGCTTCATCTATGCCTGGAAGAAAGGAGCCCTGGAATGGGAGTAGAGCAGAAAGCCGGCAATCTGGGTGTGGTGACCACCACCCTCGAGTCCGTGATCAACTGGTCCCGCCAATATTCCATGTGGCCGATGCTCTTTGGACTGGCATGCTGTGCCATTGAGATGATGGGGGCGCAGGCTTCCAGTTACGATATGAGCCGCTTTGGAATGGAATTGATGCGCGCCAGCCCCCGCCAGTCCGACCTGATGATCGTGGCAGGGCGGGTGAGCCGCAAGATGGCGCCCGTGCTGCGGCGGCTGTATGACCAGATGCCGGATCCCAAGTGGGTTGTGGCAATGGGCGATTGTGCATCCTGCGGCGGTGTGTTCAACAACTATGCCATTCTGCAGGGGGTGGATGAGATTGTGCCGGTGGATGTATATGTTTCAGGCTGCCCGCCGCGCCCGGAAGCGCTGATTCACGGTCTGATGACCCTGCATGAAAAAATCAAACAGGAAAAACTGAAGGATTGGGCATAAATGGACGAATTTACTCAGCAGATGGTGAACACCTTTCAGGAGCGCTTTGCAGCCGAGACGCTGGAATTCCGCGGCGAGTTGACGCTCTTCATCCCGCTGGAGCAAATCGTCCCCGCGGCGCAGGCAGCCCGGGATGAATTTGGCTACAACATGCTGATGGACGAAACCGCGGTGGATTACTTCCCGAGTCAATCCCCGCGTTTTCATATCATTTATCAAATATATGGGTTGGACCACAACCGGCTGCTGCGACTGCGAGTCCGCCTGAACGGAAATTCCCCCGTCATCCCCACCATGGAGACGGTGTACCCCAATGCCAACTGGAAGGAGAGGGAAATCTGGGATCTCTTTGGCATCCATTTCGAGGGTCATTCCGACCCCCGGCGCATCGTCCTGCCGGAGGACTGGCAGGGACATCCGCTGCGCAAGGATTATCCGCTGGGTTACGAGGAACCACAGTTCAGCTTCAATTTCAAGCAGATCCAGCGCACAAAACCACAGCCGGGGGAATAAACGATGAGTGATTTTGAAAATGTCCATGAAGTAAATATCGAGGAATTGCGCCACCTGGTGAGTGAACGCGCCCTGCGGGGGGAGACCATGCTGCTCAATATGGGTCCGCAACACCCCTCCACCCACGGCGTGCTGCGCCTGCTGCTGGAACTGGATGGCGAAATCGTCGTTACCTGCATCCCTGATATTGGCTTTTTGCATACCGGCGTGGAAAAGAACATGGAAGCCAAAGCATACCAGAAAGCCGAGGTGATGACCGACCGCCTGGATTACCTCAACCCGTTGGGCAACAACCTCAC
Source organism: uncultured Anaerolineaceae bacterium (assembly GCA_937863865.1). Classification (GTDB taxonomy): domain Bacteria; phylum Chloroflexota; class Anaerolineae; order Anaerolineales; family Anaerolineaceae; genus CALMHE01. The sequence continues at coordinate 4,286 of CALMHE010000492.1, forward strand.
CTACTGCCTGGGGGTTGAAAAGTTGGCGGAATTGGATGTTCCCGAAAGGGCGCAGGTGCTGCGGGTCATCCTGCTGGAACTGCAGCGCATTTCCTCGCATTTGTTGTGGCTGGGCACTTCCGGTCTTGACCTGGCAGCGATGTCGGTCTTCCTCTACGGGATGCGCGAGCGTGAGATCATCCTCGATATTTTCGAGATGGTCAGCGGTGCGCGCATGATGACCACCTATATTCGTCCCGGGGGTGTCTGGCGGGATGTGCCGGCGGGATTTGAGGACGCCGTCCGCAGATTTTTGGCGGTCATGCCCCGGCGGGTGGACGAATATGAGAGCATGCTGACCAACAACCTGCTCTTTCGTGAGCGGACGGTGGGAATTGGCAAAATCTCTTCCGCCGATTGCATTCGTTATGGGTTGACCGGACCGGTCCTGCGCGCCACCGGCATCCCGCATGATATTCGCAAGGCGCACCCCTATTCGGGTTATGAACAATATGATTTTCAGGTTCCCACTTGGACAGGTGGTGACATCAACTCGCGCTACCTGGTGCGGGTGCAGGAAATCCGCGAATCGGTCAAAATTGTGGAGCAGGCACTCAACTGCCTGCCCGGGGGACCGGTTCGCAGCAATAATCGCAAATATGTACCCCCGCCGCGTTCCGTGCTTGGCACCAGCATGGAAGCGGTCATCCATCACTTCAAATTGTGGACGGATGGCTTTTCCCTGCCAAAAGGGGCGGTTTATGCCGCCACGGAATCACCCCGGGGTGAATTGGGAGTCTACCTGGAGAGCGACGGTGGCAGCAAGCCGCTGCGCGTCCACCTGAATACGCCGTCATTTGCCAACCTGCAAGCCATGCCCCTGCTCACCCGGGGTCACTTTGTGGCGGATGTGGTGGCGATCATTGGAAGCATTGACATAGTTCTGGGAGATTGTGACCGGTGAATGAGTTATTGAATCAATACCCGCAGGAAGTGGAACAAATCCTGTCGGGATACCCCGAAGAGCGGAACCGTGCGGCGGTGATGCAGCTGCTGTTCCTGGCACAGCGCACATCCGGGAAGGTCAGCCCCGGCGCAATGCGGGATATTGCCGAAATTTGCGGCATATCCACCACCGATGTGGCATCCATTGTGGGATATTACACCCTCTTCCATGAAGAAGCTGAGGGCGGCGGGCGCTACCGCATCCAGGTTTGTACTGATCTGCCCTGTGGGCTGCGCGGTGCCCGGGATTTTCTGGCGGGTTTGTGTGATGCCCTGGGAATCCAACCGGGCGGGACCACCCCGGATGGCTTGATCACGGTGGAGGAGGTGAAATGCCTGGCTGCCTGCCACCGGGCGCCCCTGTTCCAACTCCAATCCGGCGATGGTATCACGTACCATGAAAATCAAACCGTGGAGCTGGCGCTGGCGCTGGTGGAAACCCTGCGCAGCCGGCAGGGGGAAGGGAGAGGGGATCATGACTGAACACCTTCTTCTGCGGCACCGGGATACCCCGGAAATCACCAGCCTGGCGGGTTACCGCTCACTGGGTGGGTTTGAGGCATTTTACAAGGCAATCACCACCCTGCAGCCGGCAGATGTCCTTGGCGAAGTAAAAACAAGCGGTCTGCGCGGGCGCGGCGGGGCGGGTTTTCCCACCGGGGTCAAGTGGAGTTTCCTGCCCGTCGACCTGATGCCGCACTACGTGGTTGCCAATGCTGATGAATCCGAACCCGGCACATTCAAGGACCGTGAAATTCTGGAATACAATCCCTTCCAATTTTTGGAAGGTCTTATGCTGGCATCCTACGCCGTCCAGGCGAATTTGTCCTATGTTTATCTGCGCGGCGAGTTCTGGGAAATTGCCGCCTGGTTGGATGAAAAAATCAAAGAATTGGAAAAGGCGGGCTTGCTCGGTGATCATCTTTTTGTCACATCCTATCACCTGTGCCTGCACACCCACCTCGGTGCGGGAGCTTACATCTGCGGCGAGAAAACCGCCCTGTTGGAATCGTTGGAGGGCAAGCTGGGGCAGCCCCGCCTGCGCCCGCCCTTCCCGGCGGTGTACGGCTTGTTTGGCAAGCCGACGGTCATCAACAATGTAGAGACACTGACCAATGTACCGCTGATCATCCGCAATGGGGCAGCCTGGTTCAGCGAAACCGGCACCCCAAAAAGCCCCGGCGTGAAGATATTTTCGCTTTCCGGTCGGGTGAACAAGCCCGGCAATTATGAGCTGCCGTTGGGCACCACCTTCCGGGAATTGATCTATCAGCATGGCGGAGGCATTCCGGATGGCAGACAAATCAAGGCGATCATGCCGGCAGGCGCTTCCTCCATGCTGATCCGGGCGGATGATGCCGCCCTGGATACACCCATGGATTACGAATCAGTTTCCGCCCTGGGCGCCCAGCTGGGCTCCGCTTCCGTCATCATACTGGATGAAACCGTCAACATGGCGGACATGATCAACGAGACGGCGCATTTCTTCAAGCATGAATCCTGTGGAAAATGTACGCCCTGCCGGGAGGGAACCTACTGGATGGCGCATATCACCAGCCGCCTGGCGAATGGCAGGGCTTCTGAGGAGGATATCAACCTGTTGAAAAGTGTGGCGCTCCAGATACAAAATAAATGCCTGTGCGCCTTGGGAGAATTTTCCATCATGGCGGTATTAAGTGCAATCCAGCTCTTCCCCGAAGACTTTGAAGAGAAGGTCGCCCGGTCTGCCAGGGAGGAGGTCCAGGAATGACATCTCCCAGGCTGGTAACCCTGACGATTGATAATCAAGTCATCACCGTTCCGGAAGGAACCCTGGTGGTGGATGCGGCACGGAAATCAGGCATTGATATCCCCGTCTTTTGTTATCATCCCAAGATGGAGCCGGTGGGCATGTGCCGCATGTGCCTGGTGGAAGTGGGGCGACCGGTGGTGGATCGGGCAACCGGCGCCGTGGTGCTGGAAGTGGATGGAACTCCGAAAATTAATTTTGGAACGAAGCTGGAGACCGCCTGCACCACCCCGGTGAGCGCCGGGATGGTGGTCATCACCAATAATCAAAAAGTGAAATCAGCCCAACGGGATGTGCTGGAATTTCTGCTGACCTCCCACCCGTTGGATTGTCCGGTCTGCGACAAGGGCGGTGAATGTCCGCTGCAGACCCTGACCATGCGTTTTGGTCCCGGTGAAAGCCGGTTTGAATATTCTGATAAACAACACCTTGCCAAGATGGTGCCATTGGGCGAACTGATCATCCTGGATCGCGAACGCTGCATCCAATGCGCCCGCTGCACCCGGTTTGTGCGCGAGGTGGTGGATGATCCGGTGATTGGTTTTTACAGCCGGGGTCGGTCAATTGAAATCCAGTCCCATTCCGAGCCGGGTTTTGATTCGATCTTCTCAGGCAATACCACTGACATCTGCCCGGTGGGTGCGCTGACCACGGTGGACTTTCGCTTTGGGGCACGCCCCTGGGAGATGAATTCCGCAGCATCCATCTGTAATCACTGTCCGGTGGGCTGCAACCTGACCTTAAATGTACGGCGCGAGGCGCGTTCGGATGGCAGGATGGCAATCAAGCGGGTATTACCCAGGCAGAACGAGTGGGTGAATGAAATTTGGATCTGCGATAAAGGGCGGTTTGGTTATCACTACACCGAAAGCCTGCAGCGGTTGACAAAACCGCTGGTTCGTAAAAATAATATCCTGGTGGAATCCAACTGGGATGAGGCAATTAACCTGGCTGCGGAAAAACTGCAGAAGCCGGTCACGCTGGTGGGGGGCAGGCTGGCAAACGAGGATTTGTTCAACCTGGCACAGTTCACACGGGCAGCCGGCGGCATGCCGCTGCTGTATTCCAACATGGCAGGTGGAGACCTGGTAATGCAGGTCGGGGTTGGTGCCGGCACCAACCTGAAGGAATTGGGAGCGGGTGACGCCATCCTGGTTGTCGCCACGGATCTGCACCAGGAAGCTCCCCTCTGGTGGCTGCGGGTGAAGCAAGCCGCCCAACGCGGGGCAGCCCTGATTGTGCTGGGCGGGCGGGAAACGCGGTTGGAAAAATTTGCCTCCTTTGTCGTCCGCCATCCCTATGGGGAGACAGCGGTCACATTGGGAAAATTCCTGCCCGGCGCTGACCTTTCAGAAGGGGATTGCGGCATCACCTGTGACATGGTGGAAGCCTTCCATAAGGCGCAAAATGCAATCATCTATTATGGCAATGACGGTCTCGACCTGGCGGGGACGGAATTCGTGGCAGGGATGGCTGCCGACCTGCTGGTGAAAACCGGTCATGCCGGGCGCGCCAATAACGGGCTGATCCCCGTCTGGCGAAATGGCAACACCCAGGGAGCCTGGGAGATGGGTTTCCGCCCTGCGGCGGATCTGGCAGGTGTGCTGCAGGGAGCTGCTTCGGTGTTAATTGCCGGGGCTGATCCGGCGGGCGACGATCCCCAGCTGGCGGAAGCGCTGGGTTCGGCGGATTTTGTCGTGGTGCAGGATATCTTCCTGACTGAAACCGCAAAACAGGCGGATCTTGTCCTGCCTGCCCAGGCATTTACCGAACGTGAAGGCACATACACCAATGGAGAGCGCCGCGTACAGCGTTTTTACCCGGCGGTCCCGCCACTGTCCGGCACACTTCCCGATTTCGCCATCACTGCCCGGATCGGAAATACAATGAAGGTTAACCTGCCAGGAGACTCGCCAACGGCTGTATTTTCAGATCTTGCAGAAACCATGCAGGCGTTTGCCGGGCTCAGCTACACCCGGCTGGCGGAGGTCTCCGACCAGGATCCGCCGGTCAGCCGGAAAAAGATGTTTTACTCCGGCGCCGGTTATGATAATCAACAGGGGTTGGGGGTACAGTTGAAACCTGCCGTGCAGCGCGGGGAGCCGGCATCCATCCCCGCACCCAAACCGGTTGAACCCCAGCCGGAGGGAAGTCTGCCGGTTGTGGGCATTAATCGATTGTATGATCACGGCTCCATGCTGAAACATTCCACCCTCCTGCATCAAAGGCTTTCACCCAATGCCGTCTGGATGCACCCGGATCTGGCTGCCCGTTTCAATCTCGCGGAGGGGCAGATCATCCGGTTGGAGGTGGATGGCAGCTTGTTGGAGCGTGAGGTCCGGTTTGATTCAAACCTGCCGCGGGCGTGCGCGCTGGCGGTTCGCTAGGGAGCGAGGGATGAAACGGATGAGGTGTTCATCATGATATGGGAATGGATCATCAAGTCGGTGATTTTGATCCTGGTGCTGACGGGGGGGTTTGCCTACGCAACTCTTTACGAGCGAAAAGTACTGGCGCGCATGCAGGTGCGGGTGGGTCCCAATCGGGCAGGTCCCTGGGGAATTTTACAGCCGGTGGCTGATGGGATTAAATTGTTCTTCAAGGAGGATTTAACCCCGGCGGGGGCTGACAAATTGATTTTCATCCTGGCTCCGGTGATCACGCTGATGCCGGCGCTGGTGGTGACGGCAGTCGTCCCCTGGGGCGGTACCATCCAGCTCTTCGGGCGGGAGATTGCCCTGCACATCGCGGACATCAACGTGGCGGTGCTGTACATCATGGCGGTGACTTCAATTTCGGTTTACGGCATCACCCTGGCGGGCTGGTCATCCAACAACAAGTATGCCCTGCTGGGCGGGCTGCGTTCCACCGCCCAGATGATCAGCTATGAACTGGCGCTGGGGCTGGCTTTCGTGGGTCCCATCCTGCTGGCAGGCTCGATGAGCATCAATGATATCGTGGAAGCCCAGCGCGGCATGTGGTTTGCCATCCTGCAGCCGGCGGCGTTCATCGTTTACTTCCTGGCGTCTGTGGCGGAGGTCAACCGTGCCCCGTTCGACATGCCGGAAGCGGAACAGGAATTGACGGCAGGCTATCACGTGGAATATTCGAGCATGAAGTTTGCCCTGTTCTTTATGGCGGAATATATCAAGATGATCGCCATATCAATGATCGGTTCCTCGCTCTTCCTGGGGGGGTATCGGGGTCCCTTTGTGGATCAGTTCCCCTGGCTGGGACCATTGTATTTGTTCATCAAGGTGGCAATCTGGTTGTTCGTGTTGATCTGGATCCGTGCCACGCTTCCCCGCATCCGCTATGACAGGCTGATGGCGTTGGGCTGGAAGGTGATGCTGCCGGTGGCGCTGCTCAGCGTGCTGGTGACTGCGGTTGTTGTGGTTCTGCTGGCTTGATGAGGAGGTTTTGATGCTGAAAGGTTTGCTGACAACGCTGAAATCGATGCTATTCGAGAAGCCGGTCACCATCCAATACCCGGAGGAAAAGCGTCCGGTGCGGGAGCGGTTCAAGGGTCGGCATATACTCAAGCGCTATGCGAACGGATTGGAAAAGTGCATCGGCTGTGCATTATGCGCGGCAGCCTGCCCGGCGGATGCCATTTTTGTGGAAGCGGCGGAAAACAGCGACGCTGAGCGTTATTCCCCGGGTGAACGATATGCCAGCACTTATCAAATCAACATGATGCGCTGTATTTTTTGCGGTTTTTGCGAGGATGCCTGCCCCACAGAAGCGATTGTGCTGGGGCATGAGTATGAGCTTTCATTCACCAGGCGGGAAGTGTCCATTTACACCAAGGATATGCTGCTGGAGCCGCCCACCGGTGACAGCCGCGGCACCCCGCAGGTGACGCCCCCGGGTGTGTTCACACGGTCCATCCCGGTCATGAAGGATCCCGATTGACGGGCGGAGGGGAGGAGTGATGAGTATTGGATTGATCCTGATTTTTGCCACCCTTGGGTCGATCATCGTGGGAACCGGGGTGGGGATGCTGGCAAGCCGTAATGCGATCTATGCGGCGCTGTTCCTGGCGCTTAACTTTGCCACCGTGGCACTGCTCTACCTGATCCTGGGGGCGCCCTTCATTGCCCTTGCCCAGGTGACTGTTTATGCCGGCGCAATCATGGTTTTGTTCCTGTTCGTCATCATGCTCCTGGGCAGCGAGAAAATGCCCGGCGGTGAACACCTCAAGGGGCAGCGAGCCCTGGCGTTTTTGCTGGCGGCTGCCTTCCTGATGGAAATAGGACTGTATATGATCTACCGGGGTGGATCGTTGACGCCGCTGCCGGAGGCAGTCTCCAGTGCCGGCAACCCGGCTTCACTGGGCATCATG
>CALMHE010000493.1 GCA_937863865.1 uncultured Anaerolineaceae bacterium
AACACATTCGGTGCGCCCCATAAATCATATTGGGAACAGCCTTGAGCCTTTGCCTCACGCATTGCCTCCCATTGCAGCAGATAAGTCGGCATTTTCTCTCGGTGGATATTCCGGGACATCCCATAGATATACCAGGCTTTGCCAGCAAAATGGATCAGAAATAATCCAGCAACTGGATCACCACCAACCTCTGCAATTAATGGAACTCCCATATCGTGCTTCATAAATGTTTCCCAAACATGTAAATAATATGTCCTTGAACGGATGGCAAAGTCATCCCGCATGGATGTTTCCGCGTACATTGAATAAAGCATGGGCAAATCCTGATGGGTTCCTTTTCTGACTGATACCCCCTTTTTGGTCGCCAACCGGATATTGTAGCGGGTTTTTTGTTTTAATCTGGCAAGCCAGTCATCCTCGGTTAATTCCAAATTTATCCAGACAGTATTTCGATATTGGATTTGGTCTTGAGATAATTTCCATCCGTTTTTTTTCAATTCTTCGATAATATTCTTACCAGCAAAATCATTATTTTCATCAAGCTGACTTGGAATGCCAGTCCCGACCAGACACTCCGGATCAATTTTAATGAAAATGGCTCCCCTTTTTCGGGCATATTCAGCAAGATCACGAATAACGGTTTTCCACTGGATGGATTTTTTCCAATCCACCAAGGGTCCCCGGGGCACATATAGGATGCTTGCAGGGATGAAACCCAATAATTTTATAGATCGTTCCAGAATCAATGCTGCCGCGAAAGGATTACCAGTATCATCTTCCCATACAGCGGGAATGGTAATCCATCCTCCGTTTGTTTTTATTTGTCCCCATTCCCTGGTTTGAAGAAAATGAGCGCCAGGTAAATCCGAAATGATATCATCCCATTTCTGCTCAAATTCTTCGATGTTATTGACTATGCGCATCAGACGATCTCCGAAGTCTTCGATATAGCTGAAATAACCTGTATAACCCCGGCTGGTATACTTTATCCCAACTACCTGCTGAGCGCATCAGCCTGCCGCCAAATCCGCGTTTAAATCGGTATACGCCCCATAATCCATCTTTTCGCTCCGTAAAACTGGCTTCCAGCTTTTCCTGATCTTCATCGGGTACACCCCAAAGGTCATAAGTTGTGCAACCATACCGGGCTGCCCAACGCATTGCCTCAAATTGGAGAATGTAAGCCGGCATCCGATTTCTTTCTTCGTTGCTGGAAGCGCCATAGAAGTACCAAGCCCGGTCTCCCTGTCTGAAAGCCATTAATGCCGCAAGCCATTTCTGATCAAATGTAGCTGCTAAAAGAGCGCACTGTTGGGTGGGGATAAATAATTTATATATATTTTCATAATATTCGCGGGTATGCACACCAAATCCGTCCCTCATACCAGTCATATTCATCAATTGGTAAAAAGCATCTACATCATCACTTTCAATAACTTGTACATCCTTTTTTACCGCCAGGCGAACGTTGTAGCGGGTCTTTTGCATCATTCGATTGAGCCAATCCTGTTCCCCACCTTCCAACGAGACCACCAGAGTACGTCTGGGTTGGATGGGTTCTGATGGAATCCAACCAGGAGATGATTGAAAACAATTTTCTTCAGCATCCCACAAGTCTGGCTCCAGTTTCAGAAAAATGGCTTTCTTTTTTTTACATATACCATCCACCTGCTGCCAAAATTGTCTGTCGGGTTTCCCGACCGGTCCCTTGGGTATATAGGCAATCGTCAACCCCAGCGGGATCTTCCGAAAAAGAATTTGAGCACCTCCATTTTCATCCCCAATCCAGATTGGCTCCCATCCATAGATGGATTTTAACTTTCCCCATTTGGAAGACTGCAGCAAGTGCGCATTTGGATAATTAATGAGAAGTTGTTCCCATTGTAAAGTGTTTAATTCCATCATCAGTCAATTGCCGATATCTGCTGGGGAGGTGTGGCACGAATTACAGCACCAGGAATGATTTTATCAAGTAATGTAATAATCGCCCCCACCTCTCCCTGCCGCGCAAGCCGCAGGAGTTCATCCACAGCCCGATAAAATTCTTCACCAGTACACGATAAATT
>CALMHE010000494.1 GCA_937863865.1 uncultured Anaerolineaceae bacterium
GGGTGGGCATGATCATCCCGCCGGATTTCAGCCGCAGCCTGGCATCTGGAACAACCGCCCGGGTGGCATTTGTGCTGGACGGATCCGACCCAACCATGGCGGGGACGGCAATTGCCGCCGCTCAACTCATTGGCGGGGCTCAGTCTACCCGGGTTTTGGTGCAGACCATGAATTACTACGGACAGGCTGGCACCTTGTCCACCCCCATCGAAATCCGCACCCAGGTCTGGTACAACCCCGGCATGGTCAGCGCCCACTTTATGATTCCAGGTCTGGTGGGAATGATACTGCAATTCCTGACCACCTTTCTGACTGCCACATCCATTGTGCGGGAACGGGAGCGCGGCACCATCGAGCAGCTGATCGTCACACCGCTCAAGCCGTGGGAGCTGGTGGTGGGCAAGATTACCCCCTACGTGTTGATAGCCTTCCTGGACATGCTGGAGGTTTTGTTCGTCGGCATGATGCTTTTTGAAGTCCCCATCAACGGCAGCCTGCTGCTTTTGTTGTTGCTCTCAGCCCTTTTCCTGGTGACCACCCTGGGAATCGGATTGTTGATCTCCACCGTGGCGAATACACAGCAGGAAGCCATGCTGGTAACCATGCTGACTGTCTACCCGTCCATTTTTCTCTCAGGCTTTTTCTTCCCGCTGGCAGCCATGCCCAAAATTTTGCAATGGATCAGTTATGCGGTCCCGGTGCGTTATTTCCTGATCATCACCCGGGGCATTTTATTGAAAGGTGTGGGCATGGAATCCATCTGGCTGGAGGTTTTGGCATTATGTATCTTTTCGGTGGTGATGATGAGCTTGGCGGCATTACGCTTCCGCAAGCGGTTGGACTGATGATGTTGATGTTTTGATGAATGTGAGGTTCCCATGAATAAAAAGCTGCGTATCATTCCGGTGGTCATCGTGGTGCTGCTGGGGTTGTTTATCGGTGGATATTATCTTCTCCGTCCGGATGCCGCCGAAACCCGGATTGTCTCCGGAACGATGGAGGCACTGGAAGTGCGGATTATGCCGGAACTGGGCGGGAGGGTCGTGGAGGTGCTGGTGGAAGAGGGTGATGCCGTCCAGGCGGGCGATGGACTCATCCGGTTGGATTCTTCATTGTACCTGGCACAGCGGTCCCAGGCGGAAGATGCCTGGCAGGCTGCGGAAGCCAATGCCAGAGCCGTCCGCGCCAATGCCAGCCTGCTGGAGGCGGGTCCGTCGAAAGAACAGCTCGACCTGGCGCAGGCGGTTGTGGACCAGGCTCAGACAGCCGTGAACGCCGCCCGCGAAGCCTGGGAAGACCTGCCGGAAGACCGGCAGGATACAAGCGGAGGCAAGACCTTGAAGCAGCAGCTGGATGCGGCTGAAGCCGGGTTGAACACTGCACAGGCTCAGTACGACCTGACCGCCGCAGGAGCACGCCCGGAACAAATATCCGCTGCTCTGGCGGGGGCGGAAGCAGCCGAAAGCCAGGCTGCCGCGGCGAAGGCGGCGCTGGATGTGCTGGATGTGCAGATTAATAAACTGACCCTGACCGCACCGGTTTCCGGGGTGGTGCTGACGCGTGCTGTGGAACCCGGCGAACTGGCAGCCCCGGGCTCCACCCTGCTCATTGTGGCGCAACTGGATCACCTCACCCTGACGGTGTACGTGCCGGAGGATGAGTACGGCAAGGTTCACCTGGGTCAAAAACTGGATGTCACGGTGGATTCCTTCCCGGGTGAGGTATTTCCTGGAACAGTGAGTTACATCGCCGGGCAGGCGGAGTTCACCCCGCGCAACATTCAGACTGTGAAAAGCCGCAAAATCACCGTGTTCGCGGTGCGCCTGGAACTGGATAATATGGATGGGAAGTTAAAACCGGGCATGCCTGCTTCGGTAACCCTGCCCCTGGTGGAGAAATAATTTAATGAAAGGATTTGTTGAGAATCCAGTCCTGATCGCCCGTGGATTGCAAAAATTCTTCAAGGAAAATCATGCCATCCGGGATGTCAGCCTGGAATTACACCCGGCTGAAATCTACGGTTTGGTGGGACCGGACGGAGCCGGCAAGACAACCCTGCTCAGGCTGCTCTGTGGTGTGCTCAAGCTTTCAGGTGGAACGGTTGAAATTTGCGGGGCAGATCTGGAACAACATCCGGAGCAAGCCCGCTCCAGGCTCGGTTACCTGTCGCAGCGTTTTTCCCTGTATGACGATCTGACCGTGCTGGAGAATTTGCATTTCTTTGCTGAAATGCGGGGGTTGGAGGTGGACACCTGGCAGCCACGTTCGGAATGGGTGCTGGATTTTGTGGGCTTGCTGGCATTCAAGGACCGACTGGCTGGCTTGCTTTCCGGCGGGATGAAGCAGAAACTGGCGCTGGCGGTTTCACTCGTGGCGCGCCCGCAGGTGTTGCTGCTGGATGAACCCACCACCGGCGTGGATCCCATCACCCGGCAGGATTTCTGGCAGCTTCTCATCCAACTGGTGAGTGAAGAAAAACTGGGCGTGATTCTCTCCACCCCTTATATGGACGAAGCCTCGCGCAGCCACCGGGTGGGTTATTTACGCCAGGGCAGGCTGGTGGTTGAGGGAAATCCGCGCCTGCTGAGAAACCGTCTGGCTGGTCGCATCGTGGAAGCGGCAGTGCAGCCGCTGGAGGCGGCAATTTCAGCTGCCGCAGCCGACCCCGGGGTGGAGGCGGTTCAGCGGTTTGGCGACCGGCTGCATCTGCGCGTGGGGGATGTTGACGTGGATGATCTTTGCACCCGGTTGTCAAACTCCATCCACGAAGCCGGGGGGACCATCCAATCCCTGCAGGTCGTGGATGCATTGCTGGAGGATGTTTTCATCGCCATGGTGGAAGGGGATAAGTTATGAGCGGTGTCATCCATGCCGTTGGATTAACCCGCCGCTTCGGTGAATTTGTGGCGGTGGATCACCTGAATTTCTCCATTCAGGCTGGAACGGTTTCCGGCTGGCTGGGTCCCAACGGCAGTGGAAAAACCACAACCATCCGCATGCTGCTTGGACTGCTGCATCCCTCGGAGGGCAGGTCCGAGGTGCTGGGGTTTGATCCAGCCCGGCAGGCGGAAGCTTTGCGGGCTCATGTGGGATACATGTCACAGCGTTTTGTCCTCTATACCGACCTGACGGTATGGGAGAACCTGGAATTTTATGCCGGGATGTATGGCATCCGCAATAAAAGCCGGATGCTGGAGGTGCTAAAGAATGCTGACCTGGCGGATGCAGCCGGTCTGCGTACGCGTGATTTGCCGGTCGGCTGGCGGCAGCGGCTCTCCCTGGCAGTGGCAATTGTGCACCGTCCCCGCCTGCTCTTTTTGGATGAGCCGACCAGCGGGGTGGACCCGGTGGCACGCCGCGCCTTCTGGGACCTGATTTATGCCTGTGCCGCCGAAGGTGTGACTGTGATGGTCACCACCCACTACATGGATGAAGCCGAGCTATGCCAGCGGGTTGGTTTCATCAGTCGCGGACGTCTTATCGCCCTCGACACGCCTGATCATCTGAAGACCACGCAGATGCGCGGCCAGGTGCTCGAGATCGATGTCGACGATCCCGACCGTGCCTTGCACCTTCTGTCGGTAGCTCAATCGCGGGGACGCATTCCCTTTGATGAGATCGCCCTGTAT
>CALMHE010000495.1 GCA_937863865.1 uncultured Anaerolineaceae bacterium
GCTTACCCTTCCATATATTTATCTGCTTGGGAAGGAGCTTGGAAATCGACGGATTGGATTAATTGCGATGGCATTCGCAGGAATGGCTTATTGGCCAAATTTAATTTCCCGAATTGCCTTGCGATTTACTCTTTATCCCTTCTTTTTTGCACCAGCACTCTATTACTTTTTAAAAGGGATTCGTAATCAAAAGAGAAATGATTTTGTGCTGGCAGGATTATTTGTCGGCTTGGGGCTGCAAGGATATTCACCTTATCGTGTTGTACCCATATTACTGGTGATTGGTCTGGGAATATTTCTCCTTCACAAAATGGGAATATCTCACCGCAGCGAACGACGGCGTGCTGCATTTGGATTGTTAATCATTGCTGTCATTTCGATGGTAATTTTTCTTCCTTTATTGAGATATATGCTGGCATATCCGGACATGGTCGGGTATCGTGCGATTACACGGCTAAGCTCCGTTGAGCAACCCATCCAGGGGAATCCATGGCTGGTGTTTTTTGAAAATTTGTGGCGGGCAATGACCATGTTTGCCTGGGATGATGGAGAGGTGTGGGTCATTTCCATTACCCATCGACCGGTTCTGGATTTTATTACCGGTGGATTATTCCACCTGGGCTTATTGGCAATGGTGGTAAGGTATATTAAAAAACGCAACTGGCTGGATTTATTCATTCCCCTGTCCATTCCCATCTTGATGCTGCCTTCCATTCTCTCGCTGGCTTTTCCGGGAGAAAATCCATGCCTGAATCGAACCGCAGGAGCCATCATTCCGGTGTTTTTGTTGGTCGGTTTTGCACTGGACGGGATAATGCGTTCCATTGAACGGGTGAATACCAAAAATGCGATCAAACTCGCCTGGGCAATTTTTGCAATTCTTTTGATGCTTGCCAGTATACAAAACTATTCACTTGTATTCAATCAATATAAAAAAGTATACCAAGCGAGCGCCTGGAATACATCGGATATTGGACATGTTATTCGGGGTTTTTCGGAGTCGGTTGGCAGTGCTGATACAGCCTTCCTGGTGGCTTATCCCCATTGGGTGGATTCCAGGTTGGTCGGAATTAATGCCGGGTATCCATTTAAAGATTACGCCCTTTGGACCGATCAATTCGAATCAACTTTACAGGACCCGAGGGCGAAACTCTTTGTCATCAACATAAATGATAATGCAGATATTGAAAAATTAGCTCAACTCTATCCAACAGGTTCATTAAGCCTGTATGATGTGCCCCTGGAAGGTAAGGATTTTTATATCTTCTTTGTCCCTCCAGCCCCTATTACGAAGCCATAGGATCGATAAACAGCTATACAGGAGATCTTCAGGTTTATGAGTATAGAGCAGGATCAATCGTCTTTGAAGTCGATCACTAAAAAACAATATCACTGGATCTGGGATGTACTGCTCCTGGCTATTTTAGTATTGGGAGGGTATTTCCGGTTGGTTGGATTGAATTGGGATTCAAACCACCATCTTCATCCGGACGAGCGATTCCTGACAATGGTGGAGACATCCATTTCGCCTGTTCAGGCTGGAGATTATTTTGACACGGATCATTCCACGCTTAATCCACATAATACCGGTTATTCATTTTATGTGTATGGCACATTGCCATTGTTTATCGTTCGATATGTTGGGGAATGGATTGGTAAAACAGGCTATGATGAAATCTTTCTGGTTGGACGATTTTTATCAGCCTTGTTTGATTTATTTACTGTTTTCGTAGTCTATTTAATAGCCTTCAGATTGTATAAACGTCCGGGGGTGGCTGTTCTGGCAGCTGGGTTTTCAGCGTTTGCAGTCTTGCAAATTCAACTATCCCATTTCTTTACTGTTGACAGCTTTTTAACCTTCTTTATCACTTTAATGCTTTATTTTGCCATCCAGGTCATGACCCCTGAAATACGCTTGTCGACCGATGGGGATCCCTTTGACAGGCGGGAAATTCCCTCAATCAAGACATGGCTAAAGCTGCCATGGAGAAATTTTGCTCCTTATGCATTATTCGGTGTTTCGCTGGGTATGGC
>CALMHE010000496.1 GCA_937863865.1 uncultured Anaerolineaceae bacterium
GTACATCGGCTTGCATGCCAAGCCGGGGGATGTCATTACCTTCACCATCATCCGCAATGGAAAGACGATGGACGTGGATTTAATCCTGGAGACACGCCCGGACAACATCAATGGTTAGGCAATTCGTAATTGCAGAGCGCAGGCAACAGGAACCGCAAGGATTTTTGTTGCCTGTTTTTTTCTGCTTTCAACCTGTTCCCCTGTCACAAATCCGGAGAGGGTCCGGCGTAATGGGGGCGATCCCCAAAAGAAAAAGGCTGGCAGAAGTGCCAGCCTTTTTTCGTACATCAATTAATGATTAGGGGCGAGTCTTCACAGTTCCAGCGAGGATGTCAGCCTTGACCTGTTCAAGCTCGGTCTTCAGTTCCGCAGGGACAAGTGAGTCAAGATCATGGAAGGGGGCAAGTCCCACACCACCATTGGCGAGGGTACCGACCGTGGTGCCGCCCTTGAAGGTGCCTTCAACAACCATTTTGACAGCTTCCATGACGGTCACGTCCATGTTCTTCATGACGGAGGTCAGAACGATGCTGGCATAATCGGGGGAGGTCAGGTACCAGTCGGAGTCCACACCGATGATGTAGGCATTCCCGCGTTCCTTCACAGCGGCTGCAGTACCCAGACCCACAGGACCTGCAACGGGCATGATGATATCGGCGCCTTCGTCCAGCAGGGAGATGCCGAGTTCCTTGCCCTTGTCCGCATCGTCGAAGGTGTTGGAGAACAGACCCTTGTCGGGATCATTGATGTCCCAGCCGATCACTTTCACGTCGGTATTGTGCTTCTCGTTGTAATAAAGCACGCCGCGGGTGAAGCCATCCATGAAGATGGTCACGGTGGGGATGGCGAATCCGCCAAAGGTGCCGACCGTGCCGGTCTTGGTCACGCCGGCGGCTACATAACCAGCCAGGAAGGCAGCACCGTCGGTGTCAAAGACCTGTCCCAGGACGTTGGTGATAACCGGGTCGTAGGACACATCCACGATGGAAAATTTCTGGTCGGCGTTTGCTTCAGCGGAGGCTTTGGTGGCGTCGGACAGGAAGAAACCAACCGAGATGATGAGATCACATTTCTGCTCGAGGAATGTGTTAATGTTCTTCTCATAATCGGCAATTTCCTGCGATTCCAGATAGGAGCCTTCCACACCATACTTGCCCATGGCGTCCTGGACACCCTTCCATGCGGTGGCGTTGAAGGATTTGTCATCGATACCGCCAGTGTCAGTGACCTGGCAAACCTTGATTTTTGGGGCTTCGGTTGGCTTGGGTGTGCAAGCTGTGAGTACAAGCGAAGCCACGATCAAGATTGCGACAACGAACATAATCTTCTTGGACATACGATTTCTCCTCCTGAGAAAAGATGGGGAAAATGGACGAATCAGAAGGGGTTTCCCCTTCTGTGTCAATAAGTATACAACTGATACCCTTTGGATGCAAGGTTAATCAGGGATGATTTCACAGCCGGGATCCAATCATCCCGTCAAGGGACATATTTGCGGATTTGAATATCATCCACCATCCAGCCGGTGGGTCTTGTTTCGGGTTTCCTGGATATGGTCAGGCGGAAGCCGATCCATAGGTGCGGTTTTCCACAGTATGAATCCAGATTCAATATGGTTTCATGCCAGCGGTTGAAGAGATTTTCCGGAGGATCCAGTTCGATGGATGCGAAATCCTCCCCGGTTTCGGATACCAAAATTTTGATGGAATCCTCACCCGGGCGCAGATTGACCAGGTTCCACCAGCGCAACTCCGCCTGGATGCAGCCGCTCAGGTCATAAGGTCCGGTAATCATGCGTGCATCCAGGCTGGCAGGGGGAGATTGCCCGCAATCCGCATCCGAACCGGCTGCCCAGGCTCCCATCCTGTCCCCGTGGGGGTTACAATCCCCCACCGCCCAGGTGCCGGGTGTGTATGCGCCATGGAAAACCTGCCAGTTGTGATCCTGCGGGAAGCGACCCTCAAAATTTTCACTGAGGAGGCTGACCCAGCCGCCCGGGCTGGATGATGATGATCTGATCAGCACCGGCAGAAACAGCCGGCGGATTGCGTTCATGGGTACAACCGGCAGGCGGGCTGTGGCGGAACCACTCACATCCGGGTTGATGACTGTGACCGGGACAAAGCCATTCCCATAAGGAATATGGAAGGAGCCGGAACCATCCAGGTGCGCCAATCTTTGGCGCGGTTCCCCATTAAGGTTCTGGAACTGACCACCCGCCAGGATTCTTCCACGGGAATCTTCCAAAACCGCATTTACCTGTCCATCCGCGCCGATGCCGGGATTGAAGGTACCATCCAACGAGCCATTTTCATTCAGCCTGGCAAGGTTGTTGATGCCGCCCCCACCGATGGTCGTAAACCGCCCACCTGCCAGGACCCTGCCATCCGCCTGGAGCCACAGGGAGAGGACGGATTCACCTGAGCCGGTACCTTCGATAAACTGGTCCTCCACTACCGAACCGGCGTCGGTTAACAAGGCGATTCCAACCCGGCTTTCTCCATTGACCTGTGTAAAATCTCCGCCAATTAAAACGTTCCCGTTGGGCAGGCTGGACTGGATGGAGCGCACCGTGTCATCCGCAGCACTGCCGGGGTCAAAGGTGGTGTCCAATTGTCCGTCGGCATCCAGGCGGGCAATCCGGTTGCGGGATGTTTCACCTACCTGTGTGAATTCACCCCCAACCAGGATTTGACCATCCGGCTGCAGGTGAAGGGCATGAACGGGACCATTTAGAAGCTGATTGAAGGCGGGGTCCTTGCTTCCATTCGGTGTCAATGCCCAGATATGGGAGCGTATTTTTCCTCCCACGAGGATCCTGCCATCCGGCTGGACAATAATCTGCCAGACGGCAGGGTCATTCAATACGTACATTTCCACAGGTGGTACGAAACCTGCGTCCAGCGATCCATTGGGGTTTAACCGGACGATGTGATAGTACCAGTTTTTCCCATCGAAGTGGATAAAACTGCCGCCCACCAGGATTTTTCCATCGGGTTGCAATGCCAGCGCAGTGATGATGCCGTTCAGGACGGGTGTTGAAAATCCGGGATCAATTCCGCCGTCCGGATATAGACGGATGATGCGGGGAGCAAAAGTACCATTAACCACATTAAATTCCCCGCTGATGATCCATTTTCCATCCGGCTGTTCCACCATGGCGTGTATCGGTTTGTTGAAAACCGACGGGATGGAGTTGAAGGATGGCAAATCAATCCACAGGGTTCCGGGATTCTCCAGAACCGGGGTGCAGGGATAACCGTCCACCGTCACCAGGGTGTCGTCGTCATAACCGTTCCCGATGATGCGCAGGGGATTTGGCGGTTGATCCAGTATGATCCATGCCGGATCGAGCCTGATGATGGTGGGAGTTGCGCGACCGCTGATGGTGAAATCCAATGGATCTGTCTCCCCGCCGCCAGGCTCCGGCGATCTGACCTTGATTTGGACAATCCCCATATCGGTTAAATCCTCAGCCGGTATGTACGCCTGGATTTCGGTTGGATTGAGGTAATAGGTGAAACGGGGTTCGCCGCTCCAGAGCACCTGCGAGGTATGCACAAAGTTGTTCCCGCTAATTTTCAACCTGAAATCCGCAGATTTTCGTGGAATCGCAGCCGGGGAAAGGCTGGTGAGGGTGGGCGGGGGATTTTCCTGGACGGTGAAATCCACCGGATTGGAAATCCCACCGTCCGGTTCGAGGTTGAAAACTGTAAAATTCCGGCTGCCCGCGGATGCAAGCAGTGCCGGGGCAATCCAGGCGCGTAATGTCTCAGAATCGACAAATTCTGTCGGCAGGTCAATGTCATTCAGCCGCGCCACGGAGAAGGGCGTAAAATTCCTGCCGGTTGCGGCTGCAATCACCACCGGACCACCGGAGAGGGCAGTATCAGGTGCCAGATTAATAATTTGGGGGAGCGCCTGCAGCTGCAGACACTCCCCCAAATGGGGACAAGAACTGAACTCCAGCGTAGAGGCGCAGGTAACAAGGGCGGCAAACATGGCGACCGCCGCCGTCCAGTACCTGGCACGGTGGTTCATTTTTCCCTCCTGGTGAAAATCAAGAACACTCGATGGAATAATTATAGAATACAGTCAACAATTGAGGGGTTGAATCGGCGCATGAGTTTTTCATAACAGCTTCAGCCGGGATGAGGGATGCCAGGGCTGTTCACAAAGATTCAAGCTTCCATAATCTACCGCCGTTGGGTTCATTCATAATATAATTCCATCTGTAACATTCCCCCATTGGAAGGAATCCAGCCATGAAAATCATCTCTTTGCGCCCTGCTGATCCGGGGCGGGACTTTGGTCAGCTTGCCGCCTGGTTCACCATCCTGGAAGGTGAAACCAATACTGAAGAGAGTCTCAAGGGGTATTATGAACGTGAAAAACACCGGGTGCTGCGGACGATGGTGGCTGAGGACGGGCAGGGTGACCGGCTGGGCTTCACCTGGGTGGAACTCAACCGGGAGGATGTCCGGCGGTCATACTTCTATTTATATGTTAAGCCGGAGCAGCGTTGCCGGGGGGTGGGGGGCAGGCTGTATGGCGACCTGGAACAAGCCGCCCGGGAAGCCGGGGTGAATTGGATGCGCGTGGATGTCCTGGATACCGCACCCGAAGACCGGGCATTTGCGGAACGGCGCGGCTACACCGAATTTGGGCACCGCATCGCCATGTCGCTGGATCTGGCGGGATTTGACGACCGCCCCTATGAGGTGATCATCGAACACCTGAAGGCGGAGGGATTTCAGTTCACCTCGATGGAGGAACTGGGTGATACCGAGGAGGCTCAGCGCAGGCTTTATGCCCTCAACGATTCCACCTCGATGGATGAGCCGGGCACGGACGGCGGACATCCCTGGGATTCCTTTGAGGATTTTCAGAAGCGGGTCTGCCATTCCAGCTGGTACAAGCCCGGCGGGCAGTTTGTTGTCATTGACACCCACACCGGCGAGTGGGCGGCGATGAGCGCCATCACCCGGCTTGAGGGAAATGACTATGCCTACAACCTGCACACCGGTGTCAGCAGACCCTACCGTGGGCGCAAGCTGGCACAGGCGATCAAAATTCATGCCCTGCGCTACGCCCGGGATGTGCTGCAGGCGGTCAGTGTGCACACCCACCATCGTTCCGTCAACCTGCCGATGATTGCCATTGACCGCAAGCTGGGTTACGTCCAGACCCCGGGGATGTACCTGATGGAGAAGATGTTGGGATGATTTGATTCCATGGGGGGCTGCCGGAGATTATAAATCTCCGGGTTTTTGATCCTTGGGGTGAAAAATTACAGACAGGACTGCCTTTTTGGTGTCCGCGGCGCGATAATCAAAACGCATCAATGGTTTCATGGAACCAAACAGGATATTCTTACTTCACTTTATCCGGAATTAACTGGTAAAGGAGTACATCCCATGAAAACCCTATGGATTGGATTATTTCTTATTCCTGTTTTCCTGACCGGTTGTGCAACCCTGGGCATTTTGGCGACAGCCACTCCCGCCACCGAAGCCCCAACAACGGTCATCCACACCGATATTCCAACCGAGGTTATCACCGCGGTGCCCGTAACCGCCAAGCCTTCCATTCATTGGATTGCCTTTCTTGGCATTGACGGCAATATCCAGCTGATTAACCCTGATACCAGCGAACACCGGGCAGTCACCTCTAATGCCGCGGAATACTCGGCGGATATTCCCAATAAAGTGGTCAAATACCAATTTCCTGCCTGGTCTCCAGATGGGCGCTACCTTGCCTTTGAACGCGGGCTGGGCACTCCCATTTGGGGCGGGTATGAAAACACTTACTCCTTGATGGTGTTTGATGTTGCCAGCGGGGAAATCCGCACCCTTCTGGATGACCAGGCAATCGGCTGGGACTGGAAACCGGGCACACATCGGCTTGCTTTTGCCAAAGCCGCCGATCAAAATTATTTTACTGCCGGGCGGGGTGTGAATTCAGCGTATGCGACGGGCATCTGGACGGTGGATGCGGACACCGGGGAGATTACCGAGTTGGTGAAACCCGAAACCGGATATGCGCTGGTGAATCCGCAGTGGTCGCCTGACGGCAGGTATGTCAGCTTTACCGAACGGGTCTCCATGGATGGGCGCGGTCCCTTTGCCTATTATGATTTCACCACCAACACCTACTGGCGCTGGGGGGTTGCCATCGGAACAACAGCCTGGCTGCCGGATTCCAGCGGCATTTTGCATGACAACCTGAACTACATCCCCACCCTTGAGGAGCGCATCTTCCGGGTCAGCCTGGACCGGAGCGATGAAACCCAAATATCACCCGATATTCAGGATGGATATGGCTGGCATCCGCTTGTCTCACCGGATGGCAGCCAGGCGGCGTACCTTCAGGTCAAGGGTGGAGTATTTGGGCAAACCACGGTTGTTGTGCAGAGCCTGGCGGGAGGGAAGCGTTACGAGCTGGCTGTCTTTGACCAGTTATATGATTATGCGTGGGCGGCTGACAGCGCCAGTCTGCTGGTTTCCACCGGTAAAACTTCCGAAATAAAGGTGGTCCAATTGTATATCCTGGATGGCAGAATGCGGACCCTGGCGGACGGCTGGCAGGCAGCGATGCAGCCTTAACCGCCAACAGGCAGGATTTGTGAATGCCCGCCACTGATCATTTTGAGTGGTTGACTCCGGCACTCAAATTTATATAATAAAACAGGAAGGACTTCTCCCGGCAGAATTAAGGCTTGACAGAGGAGGTTTTCATGGACACCGGGGATATTGATTATCTCTATGAGAGGGGGATGGATTCCCTGAAAATAAATGATCTGGATGCGGCAATCCGGGATTTCGCCGGGATCATCCGCATCGATCCGGAAAATGTGGATGCCCATTTTCAACGCGGGGTTGCCTATGCCTTGAAATTTGATCATGATGCTGCCATCCGCGATTTCCACGTTGCCATCAGCCTGAATCCGCACAGTGCACACTTCTTCCAGGCGCGCGGCAACATGTATCAATTTGCTGGAAACCTGGATGCAGCCTTCGCTGATTTCAACGAGACCATCCGGCTGGACCCCGGAATTGCAGCCGCTTATGTCAGCCGGGGGAAAATTTATGCCCAGCGCCGGGAGCTGGATTCCGCCATCGTCGATCTGAGTGAAGCCATCCGGCTGGATCAGGCGAATGTGGAGGCATATGTCTGGAGGGGCAGTTCGTTCCTGGACCGGGGCGCCCTGGATGCCGCCATCCGCGACCTGGGTGAAGCCCTGCGGTTGGATCCTCATCAAATCACCGCCCGCACCCTGCGCGGCGTGGCATATCACCGCAAAAACATGCTGGCTGAAGCCCTGCAGGATTTTTCTGCTGCCATCAACCAGGATGTCACCTGCATCGACGCCTTTTATCATCGCGGGCAACTTTACTACCGGCGTTTCATGCAGTCCGCCAACCCGGCTGACCTGGAATGGGCAATTGCTGATTTCAGCGCGGTGATCCGCCTGAAACCGGATCTGGTGAAAGCCCATATCGCCCGGGGGATGGGATATTTTGAACAGCGGGATTTTCAATCAGCTGTGCGTGATTTCTCCGAAGCCATCCACCTGGAACCGGATAATGCCCGCCTGTACCGTTATCGCGGGGATGCCCATGGCGCATTGGGGGATCAGAATGCCGCCCGGCGGGATTATGCCGAGGTGGAATTGTTGGAACGGATGGGGAAAAAGTAGATCCCCCCTTCACCCACGCCGGATCTCAAAGGCTGGCGCCTGAGAGGGATTTCCTGTGGGGGTATTGACTTGCCTTTGGGATATGGCTAATATGATATGGAGGGGCTGAAACACTGATTTTCATTTCCCTGGAATTTTTTCGGGTACTCATCCGGGGAGCATTGTTGGTTTGGGACAGGTCAGGTTTGCGGGAAACTGGAGGCTGCCGTGAGGAGCAGCATGGATTATCTGGATTATTTCCTGTTGGGTACGGAAAAAGCTGCTGCGGGTGATTATACCGCCGCCATCGGATACTATACCGAAGCCCTCAAACTTGACCCGACTGATGTGGTCACACTCAATCTGCGCGGCGAGGTCTACCTGATGGCGGGCTTCCTGGACCTGGCGATCCGGGATTTTACAGAAGCCATCCATTGGGATCCGGAATTTGCGGAAGCTTACCATAACCGCAGCAATGCTTACGCCATGAAGGGACAACCAATGGAAGCCCGCGAGGATGCCGAAAAAGCCAGCCGCCTGACCTTGTCAGCCAGGCTGCCTCACCACTCACAGGAAGAGGATTGGGGGGATTGGGACGGTCTTTAATCGGCAGGGGAAAACAACGGTTTGTCAGCGTGTTAGCACGGCGCGCATCACAAATCGGTCCACGGCGCCGAAGCGGTACTTGTATTCCTCATCCCCGCGCATGAAGTCAAACTCGGAACGCTGGTTTTCATTTGCCCACTGCAGCAAATAACCCAGCAGCACCCAGCCGGGGGAAAATTCCATAAAGCTGCGGTCGAGCCCGGAGTTGTAAACCCAGATGCGGTTGAGGTAGTCAAAACTGAGGTAGGCGGCGGCTTTCCTGCCGTCAATTTCCAGGAAGGCAAGGTGCAGGCAGCCCTCGCGGTGGGCACAGCGCAGTGTCAGACGCATATGCTCGCGCATGGCGGGGGTGAGAAAGGCGGCTTTTTCAGGGTCCTGCTCCATCAGCGCCATAAATTCGTCAATTCCACGCTCCAACCCGGCGGAGTCCTCCACCAGATACCAGCGTGAGGGCAGACCGGATTCCTCCAGGCGGCGCATTTTGCGGCGGATTTCGTGGCGTTGTTTTTTATCAATGCCGGCGAGGTACGCATCCCAGTCGCCGGGTAGGGGGATGTAGGGGGCGTGCTGCAGGCGTTCCACTTGAATCTGCCAGCCCAGCCGGGCAGCAGCGGATTCCAACACCGGGAGGGTGGGGGAATCCTCCAGCAGGTTGTAGAGATCCAGCGATTTCCAGCCGGGGATGGATTCGACCAGGAAGGGCAGCAAACCATCCACGAAGTTCGTCAGATCTGCAGGACGGGCAAGCAGGTCGAGGTAATCCGAAATTTCAATGCTGCCCAGCAGCATCAGGCGCGGCGGGTTGTGTTG
>CALMHE010000497.1 GCA_937863865.1 uncultured Anaerolineaceae bacterium
CATTAATTGCCGTATTGGCTTTTTTCCTGGGCATCTGGTTGATTGGACGATTGATCAATCCGGATTTGAACCTGGATGAAACCGCCCTGCTGCGCTTTGTCTTCGTGGGGATTGGATTGCTGATTGTCTTTGTAGTCTATTTAGCCACGAAGGAAAGTAAAATCTGGGAAGTCGGCACCCGTGAAGTTGTGTACATGGCAATTGGTGCGGCGTTATATGCGATTTTCTCATACTTATTCAATGGAACCGTCTTCCTGGTTCCCTCCGTCAGCCAGGTTGCCCTTCGACCCGCGATATCCATCCCCATGTTCTTTGGATTTGCCTTTGGACCCGCGGTTGGATTCTTTACCGGGGCAGTAGGTAATATGTTCGGTGATGCTCTGACAGGTTTTGGATTGTCACCCCAGTGGAGTGTGGGCAATGGTCTGGTGGGTATGATTGCCGGCATGGTGATGCTTTTTAAGGATAAGAAGCGCAGTCTGAATACCGTACTGATCATCAGCGCGGTGCTGGCCGCGATTGCCACCGCCATCTTCCTGTTAAACCGGGCTATTCCCAATATGTTGTTCTATGATGTGGATAATAACATCTTTGGCGATCAACAAATTTCATGGTTTGCCGGTCTATCCGCGATCATTGGCTTGGTCCTGGTAGTCGTGGTGCGTTTCCTTTTCAGGGATAATATCAACATAGCCGCGGCAGTCACCTGGAGTATGCTGGGGAACATCCTTGGCATTGGTTTTGCAGCGATTTCAGATATCTGGATTAATGGTTTTTCACCGGCAGTCGCCATTGTGGGCGAATTCCTGCCTTCCGCCGGTCCAAATCTGATCTTTGCTGCCATCCTGGTCCCGATTTTGGTTGCAGCTTATTTTGCAGTGCAGCGCCAGACCGGGCGTTAATGGATTGAATTTGCCAGCCAGGTCGGAGATTAACCAATCATTATTAAAATCCTCCGACCTGACTGGAAGGATAAGGAAACCAAATGCTTGTCACCTGGCGCTATCGCGAACGCAAATCATTAATCCAAAGTTTTGATCCCCGTGCCTGGATCATCTTCTTCGGTTGTTTTTTGGCATCCACACTTTTCTTTTGGGATCTGCGTTACCTCAGTTTCTTCCTGCTGTTGGCGTTAATTACCCTCTTTACATCCGGGATTCGTTGGAAGGAAATTCGTAAAGCACTCATCTTTATAGGTTGTTTTATTTTATTCTTCTCATTTCTCACCTTCCTGACCGGTCGGGGTGGAATGGAGCTTTACAGCGTGGATCATGTCATCGCAGAGTACAAAGCTTCCTTTTCCATTCTGGGCTGGACACCCCGACTGCTGATTTCCGCTGAGCGAACCATATTTGCCATCAGCATGTTGGCAAGGGTTTTCAGTATTGCCGTGATGACCATTTTAATTCCGTATTCACTCAACCCGGCTCTTTATGGTGTCACTTTCCGGGGATTGGGTTTGCCGGATAAAATTGCTTATGCCATGGATTTAACCATGCGATTCATTCCCACGTTTGGAAGGGATTTTACCCTGACCATGGATGCCCAACGGGCACGGGGATATGAATTGGAAAAAATCAGCGGAGGGATTACAGCCCAGGTTCGCAAACTGGCACCACTGGTGGTGCCGGTGACCATCCATGCCATTGCCGGCAGCGAGGATATCATTGATGCAATGGACTTGCGGGCTTTTGGCATAGGTCCGCGAACCTGGCTTATTCAATTACATTACAAACCACGGGATTACGCTATAATCGCTTTTGGAATACTAATCCTGGTCATCAGCATTGCGTTTTCTTTATGGGGCTGGGGAAAATTCTGGGTGCCAACCGGCTTGCTTGCCCTTGCCGGATCTTGATGAATACCTCGGGAGGTTGCAATGATTTCAGATTTGGTTCGGAAGAGTAGAACATATCGCAGGTTTTATCAAAACGTGCCATTAACAGAAGAGATGTTGCGCGGACTGGTCGACCTGGCACGTTTATCCCCGTCCGGTCGGAATGCCCAACCATTAAAATACATGATTTCCTGGAAACCGGAAATGAATGAAAAAATATTTCCGATGCTTGCCTGGGCGGGCTATCTGAAGGATTGGGGTGGTCCAGTGGAAGGTGAACGACCGACGGGATACATCATCATTTTGGGGGACAAGGAAATCGCCAATAATTATGGCATTGATCATGGAATAGCCTCACAAAGCATAATGCTTGGGGCAGTGGAGCAGGGCTTGGGTGGCTGCATCATCCAGAGTGTACGCCGAACGGAGTTGTGCCAGGTTTTGAATATTTCGGAACGGTACGAGATTCTACTGGTTCTTGCCCTGGGCAAACCCAAGGAGGAAGTGGTGATTGAGCCGATTGGTCCGGATGGCGATATCATGTATTACCGGGATGCCAACCAGGTTCATCATGTTCCCAAGCGATCCCTGGATGACATTATCCTCTAGTTTCGCAGATAAATTTATTTTATTGATCAACCCCGGAGAAAAATCCGGGGTTTTTTCATTAACTGATGCAGCTTGTCCCAATTCAATAGGGCAAATTGATAATAAAAATGGGATTTTGTTGAGATCACAAAATATTGAATTGTATTCCTGCCAGCTCCATTTCAGTCAGCAAGGTGATTAACGACTGTTTCATTGGTAAGTGGCTTGTTGCTGCTCCTTAAGTTTTTCCCATTCACCGGTGGCTGCAAGGTGAGCCTGGACCATCCAATCTGCAGGATTGATCATCCTGAAACCATTTTTCATCAACGCCAGGCGTAATTCCTCCGGATCGGCATTTGCCAATTCTTGAAACGTATGAATTCCATTTGCCTGGAGGTAGGCGGCAATTTTAACACCAATCCCCTTGATAATAGTCAAGTCATCGGTTGCCGGAGGGGTGGAAGGTTCAACTGTGGCGGTTTCCTCAACGGAATGACGCCGGGCGCTGGAAGGCAGCTCGATCTCTGCTGGGATATGCCTGAAGCCTCTCTTCCTTTTATGTAAGCTGATGAACAGCCAGCCAAGAAGAATCCCCACCGGCAATGCCAGGAATAAATACAGCCATCGATGCCAGTGGCTTGAAATGGATGAATCGGGTTGGTGATTGTTCAACATGCAAGCTCCCTTCGCATATATTCCATCAATAACCGATCTCCTCCTGTGTTATGTATTATGGAGGTTGACAACAGGGAAGACAGGGTGTTTGGATGGCATACCAATGATTTTAAATCATATCCTCACCCTTTTGGGATTCCTTATTGCATTCAGCTTCAGCCGGGTTGTGAAGTGATCAGCTTGTGTGGTCATTCGGGGCAAACGTTGCCAATCAACCACTTACCGCGTATGGCACACTCTCCGGCGCCCAAACCGATTGGATTGGGTGAGGTTACTCGGATTCGTATTTGTGAAAGGGCAAATTTTCCCTGTGCCAGCTGGGGCGATTGCCAGATAAAATGATAGGGTGTTAACAATTCAATCTCATGAAAGATAAAATTCTGGTTCCATTCAGCGTAAAGATGAAGTGATTGATCACTCAGATCAATCAACCAGGCTTGCATCTGGGCATAATAGGAGCATTTTCCGGGTTCACCACATGGGCTGGTGATGGTGCGATAAAGATCCGAATTGTAACCCTTGGTTCCCTGCCAGGCAGCAACCATTGAGAGGTCAGGTGATTCGAAGTAGATGTCCACCTGGTTGATATTGGGTGTCAATAAAACCAATGGATCACAGGCAGCACAAAGCGCAAGATTTTGGCTGTTGCCCAGTTTGAAATCAAAAGTTTGACCAGTGATGGGGTGAGTGAATGGCGTCACCTTGACTTGGGTGTTCGTATCGTAGATTTGATTCAGGCTCCATCCCTGGGTGGTTCCATCATCAAACCGATAACAGCCGGTTTTTTTGATTCGAATGCCTGCTTTGGAAATATCGATTTCATGAGCCAAGAGGGATTGAATGGTTACTGCCTTATCCCAGCCTTCAATTTTAAAATCGCTGCACATGGTATTCTCCTTTACTGGTCGTCAGATTCCAGTAAGATAATCTTCGGGGAGAGAGCCACGTGGTAATGTTCCTGAAGAAATCAGCCAGTCGTGAACGCATGGCTTGTAATGCGCCTTGGATGGTGTCAAATTATTATCGCGCAGCCAAATCAGTGATTCAACGAGTAGTTAATAAAAATGAACCTGGAACAAAATGATGCTAAAGACTATTGACTTTGGGTTTATTCCGGGTATGATTGCAGCAGAACTTCTGAAAGAAATGTAAAATGGCAACTGAAAAAGGCACTCTTCATCTGGTGGCAACTCCCATCGGTAACCTGGGCGATATCAGCAAGCGAGCCCTGGATACCCTGGCTGCTGTGGATTGGGTGGTGAGTGAGGATACCCGAAAAACTGGTTTCTTGTTGAAGCATTTTGGGATTTCCAAACCCCAAATATCATTTCGTGAAGATAACGAAAAACGTACTCTGCCCCGGGTGATGGATTTACTGGAGGATGGAAAATCCATCGCCCTGGTGACGGATGCCGGAACTCCGGGCATTTCCGATCCAGGATATATCCTTGTGCGGGCAGCCCTGGATGCTGATATACCGCTGGTGGCAATTCCAGGACCAACTGCGTTAATTCCAGCACTCGTGTTATCCGGTTTACCGGTGCATGGTTTTACTTTTCGGGGATTTCCCCCTCACAAGCACGGACCGCGCATTCGTTTCTTAAAAGTGGACGAGACATCCCCCCACACCCTGATCTTTTACGAGAGTCCCTACCGACTAAAGGCATTTTTACAGGATGCCCTTGAGGTCTATGGAAATCGCCGGGCTGCCGTAGCAAATGACCTGACCAAATATTATGAGTCGGTTTACCGGGGTACCCTTCAAGAACTGGTTTCACTTTTCGAAAACCAGGAATTAAAGGGGGAATATGTGGTTGTCATATCCGGTGTTGCCACCTGAAAGCAGAAAAATTAAATCAGGATTTACCAAATTCAATGGGTGTAAAGACGGTATCCCGGTCGTAATAATCCTCCTGCTCAGCTCGTTTCAGCTTCGCAGCCGCCCAATAGGTGACTGGTGTCATGATGACTTCAATCCCAACCTTGAATATGTAATTGGTCAGAGCCAGCGTGCCAAACAATTCCCATGGGAAGACACCGGAAATAGTCGCTACGAAGATAAAAATCAAGGAGTCCAGTCCTTCTCCAACCAATGTGCTGCTGATGGTACGCAGCCACAGCCAGCGACCTTCGGTGATTACCTTTAATCGGGCAAGGATGACCGAGTTACTGAATTCACCCACCAGGTATGCAATCAGACTGGCTAATACAATTCCCCCGGTTGTCATGCCGCTCAGGATGGCATCAAAAGCACCCTGACCGGCATATTCCTGCCAGGTGGCTTCGCCCGGCAGGCTTCGGACGATCCATAGGACAAGGGCTGTCAGGGTCAGGCAGGCAAATCCTGTCCAGATTACCCGGCGCGAACGACGAAAACCATAAACCTCGGTCAGTAAATCACCAAAAATATAACTGATTGGAAAGAGCAGGGTCCCGGCATCAAATGCCAGGGGGACTCCAAAAATGGATAC
Source organism: uncultured Anaerolineaceae bacterium (assembly GCA_937863865.1). GTDB lineage: Bacteria > Chloroflexota > Anaerolineae > Anaerolineales > Anaerolineaceae > CALMHE01. The sequence continues at coordinate 5,572 of CALMHE010000497.1, forward strand.
GCCCCAATCCACAATTTTGGCGGATGAGGCAATATTGCTGACGATTAATATGGTGACAAATGCCGCCATCACCAGGTCAAAATATTGATATTGTTTTCTTTCCATCTTTTCCTTATGCCGGTTGTTGTTGGTACCCTGACGGGTTTCTTGAGTATAATCGCAAATAAACCTTTTGTGAGGATGATTTCGATGCATCGTTTTTTCCTCCCCGGAAATCCTATCCAGGAAATGGATCTGGTATTCCCAACGGATATTGCCCACCAAATCTGCCGGGTATTACGAATGCGTATAGGCGAACAAGTTGTGGTCCTGGATGGGAAGGGGGAGGAATTCGAAGTTGAATTAACCCAGGTGGACCCGGGCGCTGTGATTGGAAAAGTTGTCTCGCACCATCCTGCCCGGGGGGAGCCATCCACGCGTCTGAGTCTGTACCTGGGTTTGACCCAACGGGAGAAATTTGAATGGATGCTTCAAAAATGTTCCGAGGTCGGCGTGGTGAATTTTATTCCCGTCATTTCCAGCCGATCCCTGGTGCAAAGAGAAAATGATCCGGTCAGAAGGCAGATCCGCTGGAAGAAAATAGTCCGGGAGGCTGCTGAACAATCAGGACGGGGGATTGTGCCGGAAGTCATGCCCCCCATGAAATTGACCGATGCTTTTCAAGCAGCGCTTGCCGGAAACGACTTAAGCATGTTGTTATGGGAGCAGGAACACTCCTGCTCGCTGAATGATGCACTTCAAGGATTGATCGGAGTGCCATCACCCGGACTGGCTCTTTTTGTCGGTCCGGAGGGTGGATTTTCAACACAGGAGGTGGAAGCCGCACAAAAAATGGGAATTCATGCGGTTACACTTGGTCGGCGCATCCTGCGCATGGAAACGGCTGCGGTGGTGGCATCGGCTTTGGCTCTTCACATCCTGGGGGATATGAAATAAGGCAGCGTTATAGGAAAATCCAAAAGTGACCCGAAAAAAGAGAGCCAAATCAGTCCCCAAACCCAGTTCCAGACAGGTACAACAAATCGCCCTGGAAAAATATCGTTTTTTACTGTCAGCGGATGAGTTTAAGGCATTACAACTGGAACTGGAAAAACCATTGTCAGGTGGGATGAGGATTAATCCTTTAAAAATCTCTCCCCGCAAGGCTGTTTCTGCCTGGTCGGAGCGTTATGGTTGGAAGGTGCATCCAGTTTCCTATTGCTCGACAGGCTGGTGGCTGGATGAAACAGACTTTTCCCCAAGTCAGACTCCTGAACACCGGATGGGATTTTTTTACCTGCAGGATGCTGCTTCCATGCTGCCGGTGGAGTTGTTTGATTTTTCAACCGGTAATCAGCCCCTGGTTCTGGATATGGCAGCCTCACCTGGTGGGAAGACCACGCATCTGCTGGATAAGATGAATGACAGGGGATTGGTGATTGCCAATGATGCAAGTGCCAGCCGCATTCAAGCCCTCCGGGTCGTGTTGAGTAATTGGGGGGCTGCCAGTGTGGCAGCGACAAATTTCCCGGGGGAAAAATTTGGCATTTGGTTTCCTGAAATATTTGACAAGGTATTACTGGATGCGCCCTGCAGCATGGAAAATCTGCGCTCAACGGAAACCCGACCGATGCGCCCGATTTCCTCCAAGGAAAGATCAGCATTGACCGTCAGGCAGGCGGGCTTGCTTGCCAGCGCCCTGCTAACTGTCAAAACTGGTGGTCAGGTCGTCTATTCTACCTGTACACTGGCGCCGGAGGAGGATGAGGGTGTGTTGGATGTCGTTCTGAAACAATTTCCCGGTGTTGTCCGGGTGGATGATGTCAGTTCCAGGTTAACTGCACCGGCACCCGGGCTGGCAGGATATGGGGAAAGGGAATTTCATCCAGAGGTCACACGTTCAGCACGGCTCTTCCCGCACCTCTTTGGAACATCCGGATTCTTTGCCGCCCGATTGACAAAAACAAATCCCATTCCAGTCAGAGAAGCACCGCCACCTCAACGTTCCCTGACCAATGCAGGCTGGTTTCCGGCAGCTGAAAATGATCTTCAAATCGTATCTGGTGAACTGGTTAACCTATACGGGTTGGAAATCATTCCGTTAATGGCTCAGAATCACCTGACTCTCTGGCAGAACGGCAGATCCATAATTCTGGCACCCGAATTGTATTTCAGCCGTTTTCCAGATTTTCCAGTGAAAATGCTGGGTTTGCTGCTGGCAGAGAAAACAGCTGAACATTGGGAAATATCCCATGAAGCCTCCAGCCGTTTCTGGTCATGCATTCAGACAGGAAAAATTATCCTGGATGAAGAACAGGTGTCGGTGTGGCAGAGGGGTGAGGATCTTCCCATCAGCCGTACCGAATTTCCTGCAGGTACCGTCGTCCTCATCACGGATGAATTAAACCGATTCCTGGGGCGGGGAAGGTTGATTTTCCGGGGTTTGAAAAATTTATTGCCCCGCAGAGTGCTTCTTTAATCCCGGGGCTTACCCAGTTGGATTTGGAGGATGATATCCTGCATCCGCCGGTAATGCGAGCCTTTCCAATAAATTCCTCCACAATCCGGGCATTGATGAAATTCAGTATAATATTGGCTGCTTCTCTCGGGTATCCTGTCCAGCACGTCGCTTTTTTCAACAGGAATTAATATGCCATTGCAGCGCAGGCATCGTCTGAAGGGTTGCAGTGCTTCCCATAAATCAAACCGGTGAATGACTTCTTTAATCTGTTCCATCGGTCGGATGGAGTGAACAAAATAACCATGGGTGACTTCGTTTCTCATCAACAATCCTCGATCCCGCGTCAATAAAATCCGTTTTTCAGTTCGTGAGATTGAAGCAAGGTCGGGATCATCCGCATTGTGATCATATAAAGTATCGAAACCCAATAAACGCAGGTACGCCGCCAGCCTTCCAAGGTGACCATCCGCCACAAATCGAATTATCCGCAGGGGTTGAGGACGAAGGCGGGATATTTCCTGGATGTTGAGGCTTTCAAAAACCGGATAAACACTGATCCGATCACCAGGTTGAACTGATGCGTCAAATCCTGCAAATTCGCCGTTAATTAAGATCAAATCCACCTCGGTATGCGGAACACCCATTGATTCGATCAAATGTTTCACGGAGACTGAAGGATCTGTCGGAACTGAAATGTCCACCTGGCGCTGGTCCGAGGGTAGAAAATCGTTTAATTCTCCATAAAACCGGAGGATAACTCCTGACTGGGGGACAATTTTTCGTTTTTTCATCATCTGTACTTGAATAAATTATACCTTTGCTGGTAAACACAGGTTCCCATACCCGGCTCTGATATAATCATTCCATGGACGCTCAGTTTTGGATAAAGGCTTGGAAAGAGGGTAGGACTAATTTTCATCGGGATAGCTATCACGATAAGCTGACGGAGTATTTTCCGAGGCTGGCTCCTCAGAAGGGCCAGAAAGTCCTGGTCCCGCTGTGCGGAAAGACCAAGGATCTGCTCTGGTTAGAGAGCCAAGGCCTCGATGTCCACGGAGTGGAGCTATATGAAGA
>CALMHE010000498.1 GCA_937863865.1 uncultured Anaerolineaceae bacterium
ATACCTACGTCATTTGCTTGTAAGTAAAACTCGGTAAACGGATCCAATCCAACCGCGATTAGAAGGCTGTCACATTCAAAGGATCGTTCCGTACCGGGAATGGGTTTGAAGTTGGAATCGACTTTGGCAATTGTGACTGATTCCACCTTGTCCGTTCCATTGGCGCTGATTACCGTATGTGAGGTATATATGGGAACGCCCATGCGAACAATTTTATCCTTGTGAACCTTATATCCCCCACATTCTGGAAGTGCTTCAACCAAACCCACCACGCCAATTCCAGCCTGTAAGGCGTGATAGGCAGCGATCAAACCGACATTCCCTCCGCCGACGATGAATAATTTTTCTGCTGGTCGGACAAGGTCCCGGTTGACGAGGGTTTGGAAGGCGCCCGCCCCATAGACACCAGGCAATGTGTTGCCTTTGAACGCCAGGAATTTTTCCCGTGCACCGCAGGCAACCAGCAGGGCTTGAGGGTTGATGAGGACATATTCCTCATTATTTCGTAAAACACCGACTTTTTTATCGCTGAAAACTGCCAGGGCAGTGCTTTGAATCCAGACTTCGATTGAGGAATATTTTCGGACCTCTTTTTCCAATCGTGTGGCGATGTCGATGCCCCGGGTTCCCGCAAAAACAGCACTGGTGGAACCAAAAAAACGGTGGGTCTGAAGGACCAGCTTGCCACCCAGACGGTGTTTATCATCGATGAGGATGGATTGAATACCAAGTTTTCCAAGTTCAATGGCTGCAGACATACCGGAAGGTCCACCGCCGATGATTAAAACCGGGATATCAATCACCCGGATGGGTTTCATTTCCAATTCTTCAGATATCTCAGGGAGAATGGGAAGTCCATCAAGAGGCATCACCTGGAGATCGGGTTGGACCAGTTCCATGCAGGATTTAACTGGCTTCCCATTTGCGATGACCATGCACTGGGCACATTGTCCATTGGCGCAGAATATTCCTTGTGGAGCTCCATCATGTGAGTGGTGACCAAAAACGCGAACGCCATGTGCAAAAAGAGCAGCAGAGATGGTTTCACCCTCAAGGGCTTCCAGGGGTTGACCCCGCCAATAAATGGTGATTTTTTTCTGCTGCGGAATGGGGAGGATGGGGTGTTCTTTAATCCGGAAATCGGTCATTTTTTGTTTCCTTGTTATTCCATGCAATTCGATTTGTTTTGTGGAAGAGCCATGCTTATGGATTTTATCAAAGGCAGGGTGATTTGGGTACTGCTATTTAGCTACTCTTCCAGTCACGAGTGTCATCAATCTGAAAACATGATAAAATTGGCGGCTGAAAGGCGTTGGATCAGGAGAAATAATGAAGAAAATTGCTGTGCTGACAAGTGGTGGAGATGCGCCAGGCATGAATGCTGCCATTCGTGCGGTTGTGCGGACAGGAGTAAGTTATGGCTGGGAGGTATACGGTGTATCTCTTGGTTATGAGGGCTTGATCAATGGCAAAATAAATCTGATGGGAACCCGGGAGGTGGGGGGGATTATCCAACGGGGAGGCACCATTCTGGGAAGCGCCCGATCAGAAGAGTTTAAAACAGGAGCCGGGCAAAGAAAAGCTCTGCGGACTTTAAACCAGTTGGGGATTGAAAGCCTGGTGGTTATAGGCGGTAATGGTTCCCAAATGGGGGCATACGCCCTGTCTCAAAAAGGTTTTCCGGTCGTTGGGATTGCATCCACCATTGATAACGACCTGTATGGTTCCGATATAACCATCGGAGTGGACACTGCACTGAACATAGCCCTGGAAGCAATAGACCGGTTGAAAATCACCGCTTCCTCGCACCAACGGGCATTTCTGGTCGAGGTAATGGGCAGGGATTGTGGATACCTGGCATTGATGGCTGGCATAGCAGGAGGAGCGGAATTTGTGGTCATTCCTGAAGTGGATATCGATCCTGAGGAAATTGCAAAAGGTCTGGCTATGGCATATGATCGCGGTAAACAACATGCCATTGTCGTCGTTGCGGAAGGAGCCAGGTATAACGCTGCTAAGTTGGATGAATATTTTTTGACCCACCGGGATCGACTTGGTTTTGACCTGCGGATGACCATTCTTGGTCACGTCCAGCGCGGCGGATCACCGGGGGCTTTTGACCGGATTTTAGCCAGCAGACTGGGATACGGGGCTGTGGAAGCATTACACAGGGGTGAAAGTGGAGTGCTGGTTGGGCAAATTAGGAATGAGGTCAAAACCACACCGCTGGATGTGGTGGCGAACAACAAAAAATCGTTGGATATGAAGTTGTTGGAACTGGCAAGGGTTTTGGATTAATTTAATATCGATCCCTCCCTGGAATAGGGAGATCGCAGAAAGGCTTCAATAAATCCATCCAAATCACCATCCAATACGCTTTGCGTGTTGCCGACTTCGTATTCCGTGCGATGATCCTTAACCATCTGGTATGGGTGCAAAACATAGGAACGAATCTGGCTGCCCCATTCAGTTTTTTTGAACTCACCCCGCAAATCAGCGAGTTCTTTTTCTTTTTCTTCCTGAGCAATTTCGTATAGCCGGGATCGCAGCACCTTCATGGCATTTTCACGATTTTGCATCTGGGAACGTTCGTTTTGACAGGTGACAATAATTCCGGTGGGGATATGCAGCAGACGGATGGCAGTCGAGTTCTTCTGCACATTTTGCCCTCCCGCTCCGGATGAACGATATACATCGATTCGCAGATCATCCGGATTAATTACGATGGAATCATCATCTGAAATTTCCGGCAGAACCTGAACCTGGGCAAAGGAAGTGTGACGGCGGTGGGCAGCATCAAAAGGAGACAGCCTGACCAGGCGATGAACGCCTTTTTCAGCACGCAGGTATCCATAAGCATACCGACCGGAGATTGACATGGTCACTGTTTTGATTCCAGCTTCATCCCCTTCATTGCGGTCGAGGATTTCGACTTCATACCCATGATGGTCACCCCAACGCAGGTACATGCGTTCCAACATCATTGCCCAATCCTGGGAATCCACACCACCAGCACCAGAATTGATTGTAAGAATAGCATTCCCCTTATCATACCGCCCGGAAAGGAGAACGCTTAATTCACGTTGGGCAAGTTCGTTTTCAATTTTGGATACAATTTTTTCGAGATCCTCCAGCAATGCGGGATCTTCAAATTCAGCTAATTCAGTTGCGTTTTGGATTTCTGATTCCAATGATTCCCAACCCTGAACTTCATCACGAAGATCAGCCAGGGATTTCATTATTCGTTGGGCTTGATCATGGTCTGACCAAAGATCCGGATCTTCCGATTTATTTTGAAGTTGATTAAGTTCGTCTTTTATTTTTGGTAAGTCAAAGACGCACCAAAAGGGATTGGAGTGTACTTTCACATGTCGTGAGGCGATCCAATAAATCTTGCATTTTTCCTCTCTATATTTCTTCCCTGATACTGGTTAATTAAGGCTGTAATATTCCATTAACAAATGCTTCCCGATCAAATGGTTGTAAATCATCCGGCGTTTCACCCAGTCCGGCAAACAGTATGGGCAGCCCCAGTTCCTGCTGGATGGCAAACGCCATGCCGCCTCTGGCGGACGAATCCAATTTTGCCAGAATGACACCATTAATTTTTACTGCTTCCTTGAATGCCCGGGCTTGATGTAACGCATTCTGTCCATTGGTTGAATCCAGAACCAACCAGATGGCATGGGGAGCACCTGGCAATGCCTTACCGGTAACCCGGTATATTTTTTTTAATTCTTCCATCAGATTGTAGCGGGTATGCAGACGTCCCGCAGTATCCACCATGACTAGATCCACATGGCGTGAAATGGCTGCCTGAACAGCATCATATGCAACTGAACCGGGATCCGCATTGGGTTGACCTGCAATCACCGGCAGGTTGAGCCGCTCTCCCCATATTTGCAATTGATCCACGGCTGCAGCCCGGTATGTATCCGCAGCTGCCAGCAGGACCTTTTTTCCCTGGAAAGCATAATATCTGCCCAACTTGGCAATGGTCGTCGTTTTACCAGAGCCATTCACGCCGACTATAAGGATGACAGACGGTTTTTCAGGAAAATCAATGACAGGAGGAGGATCCAACCGATTTAGTAGTTCATTGCGTAAACAAGTATGCAATTCATCGGCGTTGGTAACGCCAGACTGGGACACAATTTTTTTCAGTGTCTGAATGATGGAAAGGGTGGTCTCAGTTCCGATATCCGCTTGGATCAGGATGGCTTCAATTTCATCCCAGGTGTCATTGGTGATTTGGGTGGCACCCAATAATGCAGCCAGGCGACCAAATGCAGCCTTGCTGGATTTGGCAAGCCCTTTCTTCCATTTATTGATTAAATCCGTCATTCTTCTTTCCTTCGAGGGTTGTTGGAAACCCCGGTACTGGAAAAATTATAACACAGGCGGTTGATTGGTTTGAATTGCCAATTGCCCACACCCTGCCTGGATATCAATTCCCCGTCGTAAACGGATTGTGCAGGGGATGTTGTGACGGGCAAGTTCCCGGCTGAATGCCAGGGCGGTATCCCTTGAACTGCCCACGCCATTGAAGGTTTTCGTGGGATTTAGTGGGATGATATTGATATGGCAAAGGATACCGGTTACCAGTTGGGCAAGCTGACGGGCATCATTGATGGAATCGTTGACCCCCTGAATTAATGCCCATTCGAAGGTGATTCTTCGATTTGTCTGTCTTCCATATTCCCGGCAAGCGGGGATAAGCTGTGAAAGTGGATATTTTTTATTGACTGGCAACAGAGTGGACCGTAAATCGTCATTTGCAGCATGCAGGCTGATTGCCAGGTTTACCTGCCGATTTTCAGCTGTAAATCGCTGTATGCCGGGAATGATGCCCACTGTCGAGATCGTGAAACGCCGGGCACCCAGATTCATTCCCTGGGGATTATTCAATCGATCGACTGCAACAAGGGTGGCGTCATAATTGAGGAATGGTTCACCCATGCCCATGATCACGACATTAGTGACTTCTTTATTTTCCGATTTTAGCAGGCGGGCATAATGTAATACTTGCTCCACGATTTCACCGCTGGATAAATTACGTTTAAAGCCCATTGCACCGGTGGCACAGAATGCACACTTCATTGGGCAACCTGCCTGGGTTGAAATGCATAATGTCTGGCGGCGATCATAACGCATCAAGACAGCTTCAATTGAGGCATCATTTGGTAAAGAAAAGAGGATTTTTACGGTTTGCCCATCCCGGGAGACAAGTTGGGTGGATGGCACAAGCGATTGAAAATTAAAATCACCGGCTAATTTCCGTAGAAGGTGTTGAGGAATAGTAGTAAATTCGTTGGGAATTGACCACAGGTTTTGATAAATGCCTTGCCATAACTGACGGGCACGGTAGGCTGGTTCCCCCATTTTGGATATGGTTTGAACCAGTTCATCCAATGAAAAGTCATAGATTAATGGCAGGGTAGGATTATTCATAACTGATTGATGATGCCAGCAAGATCTTCCCCAATCAAATCGGGTTGGGGTTGCCATTTCACCGCCATCTCCATTGTGGTAACACCGGAGAGAACCAAGGCGGATCGGCAACCCATTTGTTGGGCACCTAGGATGTCTGTTTCAAGACGGTCACCGATGGCGAGAGTATTCTCCAATGGGGTTCCCAATCTTTCCAAAGCGAGATTGTACAAGCCAGGTGAAGGCTTGCCAGCAATAAAAGGTATCGTTTCGGAAGCCGCTTCGATGGCTGCCAGGATGGATCCGGCACCTGGTACAAATCCGTTTGGGGTTGGGAAGGTTCGATCCGGATTGGTGCCAATGAAGAATGCTCCGCAGCGAATGTGGTGGTTGGCTCGGAATAATTTTTTAAAAGTAAATCTGCGGTCCAAGCCAGCAACCACCGCTAAAACATGATCATCTGAGGGATAAAACCCTTTTTCAGCCAGAGCTGTGGTTAACCCTTCCTCACCAACCATGTAAACCGGACCACCCTGTGGAAATTTCTCCTTGAGAATATGAGCAGCCGCCATGGCTGAGTTGATGATTTCCTGCGGTTGAACTTCAACACCCATGGCCG
>CALMHE010000499.1 GCA_937863865.1 uncultured Anaerolineaceae bacterium
CCCACCACCAATCCGTGACCGGACAGGTACTTGGTGGTCGAATGTACCACCACGTCCACGCCCAGAGTGAGGGGGCGCTGGCAGTAGGGAGTGGCAAAGGTGTTGTCCACCATCAGCCAGGCGTTATACTGGTGGCAGATCTCCGCCACTGCCGCCAGGTCCACAATTGCCATGGTAGGGTTGGCGGGCGATTCAGCATACGCCAGCACGGCATCGGGATGGGCGGCAAACGCCTGCTCCCATGCCTGCCGGGTGGGGTCTGACAGCCACACCACCTGGATGCCGTAGCGCGGGGCAAGGTCGTGCAAAAAATTATAGGTGGCGGAATAGAGCGCTTCCTGGGCAATGATTGTCTGCCCGGACTTCACCCGCGCCAGGATGGCAACTGTGACGGCTGCCATGCCGGTGGCAAACAGGTGGGCATCCACCACATCCTCCACCGGGCGGTCGGGCTGGCTGCGCAGCAGGTCCAGTCCCTCCAGCACGGCGTACTTGGCGGCAAGCTGCGCCTGGTTGGGGTTCGCCAGCCGGGTGTACACGTAGCCTTCCTCCTCCCCCTTAAAGATGGATGCGCCGGTGGCAACATCCGGGAAGCTGAACGTGGACGTCTGGTAGATGGGGGTGACATGGGCGTGATGGGGATTGTGCCCCTCCGCTACATGGTTGACGAGCGTGCTGAGACCCTGTTCGGGCTTGATGGTTCCCATAATCCTCTCCTTGGCAGTTTGTGGATGGGATTATACCGGATGCCGGGCTTCCCGGCTATGGACACACCGCGCCCTTGCGGGTGATTTCCGTCCCCAACCCGCCCGGCGGCTAAACCCGGCGCGGTATGCCCCAGCCGCCCAGCCGCACGCTGCCCGGGTCATCCGTCCACACCCCGGCAATGGCGGCGCCGCACTGCGGGCAGTTGCCCTCCGCCGTGACGCGGTAATCGAGGATGGTGTAGCCCCGGCGCTGCACCAGCAGGGCATGGCATTCCGGACAGTAGGTATCCTCCAGCGAGCCCACCCTGCCGGGCAGGTTGCCCGCATAGACGTAATTCAATCCCGCTTCCTGTCCAATTTCCGCCGCCTGCTGAAGCGTTCCGGCGGGAGTGGGAGGGGTATCCTGCATCTGGTAATCGGGATGGAAGGCAGTCACGTGCCAGGGGATATCCCGTGAGATGGAGGCTAGGGTGCGGGCGGCATCCCATAACTCGTCCACACTGTCATTGTAGCCGGGTATGACCAGAGTCACCACCTCCACCCACAAGCCCAGCATGTATGCCAGTTCAATTGTATCCAGTACATTTTTCAGCACCCCGCCCAGCTGGCGGTAGTGGGCGTTGTTCATGCATTTAAGATCAATTTTATAAGCTGTGAGATAGGGACGCAGGGCGTGCAGCACCTCGGGCGTGGCGTTGCCATTTGAAACATAGGCACAGCGCAGACCGGCTTCAGTGACCAGTTTGAAGATGTCAATTGCCCATTCGCTGGTAATCAACGGCTCATTGTAGGAGGAAACGACCAGATCGGCGCCGGCGCGGCGGGCGGTTGCCACCATCTGCTCCGGGGTGATCTTCTTAAGATAATAGGCATCAATCCCTGCCGCCGGATCGCGCAATACCTGGCTGCTGATCCAGTTCTGGCAGAAGGCGCAATGGAAATCACAGCCCAGCATGCCAAAAGTGAGGGCGTCACTGCCGGGCAGCAGGTGATTGAACGGTTTTTTCTCCACCGGGTCGCTCTGCAGACCCGCCACATAACCCCAGGGAACCCGCAGTTCCCCGTCCCGGTTGAAACGCACCTGGCAGATGCCCCGTTTTCCCGGGTGAATCAAACAACGGTGGGCACAAGCCAGGCAGCGCAGATCGCCATTTTCCAACGGCTCCACCAGTCGACCTGGCACGGTCATTGCATCCAATATATCAACAATTCGGTTCATTGAGTTTTCACCCTTTGTACACTATAATCATAGCAGGATTTTGACCGAATTCATCACCCAGTTTTCCTGTTATCCGTTTTTGAGCCAAGGGGATAATTGTTTTGGCAGAGATAACCGAATCCTGATCCAGTTACCCGCGTCGAAAGTGCATTCATGACACAGTCTGAGGTTCCATTACAAAAAAGACGCCTGCAATCCATGCTCTACCGCCTGTTGATTGGGTTGCTGATCATGCAGGGCATCATCCTGCTGGCATTTGTGCCGGCAACCGCCTACCTGCGCGAGCAGATTGCCTGGAAGGAACAGCAAAACCTGCAGGTGGATACTGCAGTACAGAAAATTAATACATTTATCGAGGAAAAATCCCACCAGCTTGAGGTGGTTGGCAGCCTGCCGGTGACGGATCTGCAGAAAAACCCTGCCCTGATTGGCAATCTGATGAACAACCAGACCTCCCTGAAGGAAATGGTGCGCCTTTCCAGCGGGGGAGAGGTGCTGGTTTCCTGGACATCCCCCACATCAGCCGGAAATCCGGCTGGCACCGGATGGTTTGAGAAGGTTGGCAGACAAAACCTGACCGGGACGATGATCCTGCCTTCGGGCGGCGATGCCTCCCTGTTGATTCTGGCTCTTCCAGCCGGCGGCGGGGAAACCATGGCGGCTCTGGTCGATTTCTCACCGGTCTGGGATCAGATCGCCCGCACTTCGGATGATGGCGGGCAGACCTACGTGCTGGATGGCAGCGGCTTGGTGCTGGCTCACCCCGATCCGGCGCAGGCTGGAAAAATCATCAACCCGGGGGATCGCCTTCCCCTGAACCTGGCATCCACCTGGCACGGCACTTTCCATAATGGGGACGGCAAAGCGGTAATCGGCTCGGCTGCAAACCTGGATGGATTGGACTGGATGGTCGTCAGTGAGATCAGTGTGAGCCGCGCCTTCCGGGTCACCTGGATTGCCCTGGGAATCACAGTATTTCTGGTGTTGGCAATTTCCATGGTGATCCTGCTGCTGTATCGAGGGCTGATGATTCGCTGGCTGGTACACCCCCTGTTGACCCTGAAGCAGGCTGCCCGGGAAATGGGCACCGGTGATCTTTCCCACCGGATTCCCGAACAACCGGTGATGGAGATCAACGAGATCTCCGTTTCGATGAATGAAATGGCGGAACGGCTTGCCAGCCGCCAGGCGGAGCTGGAACAGAAATCCACAGCCATGGAAGCCGAGATGGAGGATCGCCTGCGCGTAGAGAAGGAACTGCAGGATAATCAACGTCATTTGGAGCAGCGGGTGAACGACCGCACCATCGAGTTGACCATTGCCAACGAGATGCTTCAACAGGAAATTGACGACCGCCGCAACGCTCAAAGCCAGCTCCTTTACCAGATGCAGCACGAACCCCTGACCGACCTGCCCAACCGCTCTCTTCTGATTCAAACCCTGGATTCCCTGCTCAAGCCGGCTGACCTGTCGGAAATTGTGACTCCGCAGGCGGGGCAGGTGATCATCCTGTGCATGGACATCAACCATTTTCAGGTGGTGAATGACAGCCTGGGGCATCCCGCCGGTGACCGGCTGCTGCTGGAAGCCGGCAGACGGCTGCAATCCTGCCTGCGCCCCGGCGAGATGCTCTTCCACCTGGGTGCGGATGAATTCGTGGTGCTGATTCCCGACACCCTGGACATGAAGCATGCCACCCGCCTGGCGGATCACCTGATGCAGCAGATTGCCATCCCCTTCGATCTGGAAGGTCACGAGGTGTACATCACAACCAGTGTGGGGATTGCCGCCAGCCGTCCCGGCGAAAAGGACGGCATCAATTTGCTGCGGGATGCGGATACCGCCATGTACCGCGCCAAAGCCGTCGGCGCCAACCGCTACGAAATATTCAGCGAGCGGATGCATGCCCGCGCCCGCAAGCTGCTCAAGCTGGAAGCCCAGGTGCGGCGGGCGGTGCTGCGTTCGGAATTCCAGGTGTATTACCAGCCCATTGTCACGGCGCGCAACCGGGATGTGGTATCGTTTGAAGGGCTCATCCGCTGGAAACACCCCCAGCAGGGTTTTCTGCTCCCCGGCGATTTCCTGCCGCTGGCGTCGGAAGCCGGTCTGATGCACGTGATTGACAACTGGGTGCTGGAAGCTGCCGCGGCGCAGTCGCAGGACTGGTCATTCTCGGGTCTGCCCGAGATACCCATTGCGGTAAACATTTCCAGCCAGCGGATGATGGATCCGGGTCTGCCGGATATGATCCAGGGGCTGCTCACCCAGCACAGCCTGCCCCCGCGCGCCCTTCACCTGGAAATCACCGAATCCTCCGCCATGGAGAACATCAACTCCAGCCTGCAGACGATTACCAACCTGCGCATGCTGGGGGTGCAGTGCTGGCTGGATGACTTCGGTCAGGAATATTCCTCGCTGAGTTACCTGAGTTACCTGCCGGTGGCAGCCATCAAGATTCCCTCCATTTTCATTCGAGATGTGGAGCGCAACAAGGCAATTCTGCGCGCAATCATTCAAATGGCGCATGCCCTCAACCTGCGGGTCTGCGCAGAGGGGGTTGAGACGGAAACCCAGGCGAATTTCCTGGCGGAAAACAATTGTGATGTCTGGCAGGGTTTCCTGTACTCTCCACCGCTGCCGGTGAAGAGCCTTGTGGAATTAATGAAAAGGGACGAATAGGGGAAAACAGGTTTACCCCTTGTGCCGCACCTTCAGGATTACCATCTTGGTGGGATGATTGAAAGGCGCCGGATCCACCGGTGCCGCCCCTTTGCGGGTATGCGCATAGCCGGTAACATCCGGCGGAACCTGTAAAATCTCCTCCAGGCTCAACCAGCCGCCCTCACAGAGCCGCTCCAGCTCAGCCACGCAGGCGACCCCGGGGACATACAGGGCATTGTTGACCACCGCCAACCAGCCGCCGGACCTGACCAGCGGGCGCAGCTTGTTGATCAGCCGGGTGATCGACCGATTGAGGTCCACCCGACCCGCCGGGGTGGTGGAAAAGAATGGCGGATCGAGGACGGCGCAGTCAAATTGCTCCCCCCGGTGTTTGAAACTGCCGGCCACGCGGTAAAAATCACCGGCAATGAAGTCCGCGTTCCGCACCGGAAAGCCATTTAGTTCACAGGTCATTTTTGCCAGCGACAGGAAGCGGGGGTTGCGGTCGGTCTGCACCACGCGTGCCGCCCCGCCTGCCAGCGCCGCCGCCCCCAGGCTGCCGGTATAGGCGAAGGTGTTCAGCAGGGTTTTCCCCTTCAGATTTTCCCGCAGCCAGGCGCGCAGGGGTCGGGTATCCAGGTAGAAACTTGCGTCCTGATTCATTCTCAGGTCCACGGCGTACCAGGTTCCCGCCTCGCGGATCCGGTCATCCGGTTTACCGTCCCATGCCAGGCGCCCGCGGCGGGATTCGGCATCCCCGCTGCGTTCCTTTAAAATAACAGTCCCCAGCCAGGGGAACCGCTCCAGCAGCCAGCTTATCCCTTCGGTAATCAGCGGATGCAGCCCCTCCGGCGGTTCGGCATGGTTGAAGATCACCAGGGTGGAGCCGTAGAGGTCCACCGCCAGGCGCGGCACACCCTCGGTAAAACCGTTGAAAAGCCGGATTGCAGAATGGTGATCCTCATCCGGCAGGGGCAGGCGGGCATCCACCGCCCGCTGCAGCAGGCAAAGCTCATCCGGGATGGACATGCTTTGATTATAACGCCGGAGGAAGGGCTGCAGGCGGATGGGAGGAGAATCCCCTGCGGCGGTATTCAGCCCGAAGTCAACCCGGATGACCTACGGACGCAGCCTCCCGGGAGGGGAAATCCCCGTCCGCCATCATCCGGAAAAGAGTTTTGAGTTTAGTTCAATATATACGCTAGAATCCATTGGGTGGTGGCGAGCAGCGCCTCGGTGTGGGTGCGTTCGTAATTGTGTGAAGCATCCACGCCCGGTCCGATCAAGGCAACCGCCACATCGCCGCCGGCGCGCCAGAATGCCTCCCCGTCCGAGCCGTAATAGGGGTAAATATCCACCACATAAGGTATCTGGTACTGTTCAGCCAGGGAGCGCAGGCGCGTGCCCAGCCCGTGATGATACGGTCCGCCGGAATCCTTGACACACAGCGTGGCATGGAACTCATCCGATGCCTGACCGGCACCCACCGCCGCCATATCCACCGAGACCAACTCGGTCACC
>CALMHE010000500.1 GCA_937863865.1 uncultured Anaerolineaceae bacterium
GTCCTGGCACTTAATAAATCCTTGAAAGGTCCAGCCAGCAGCCAGGTGGTCAATGCGCCAAACGCCAGGGGAGCCAGCGCAACCTTCATGGCAGTACCGGCATCATGGACATGCTCCCCGCCATGAGCCTCACCAAAGAACACCATCCAGACCATGCGGAAGGTATAGAAGGCGGTGATGCCCGCTACCAGCAGCATGATGATATACATCCAGATTGGGCTGTGCGCCAGACCAGCTTCGAGGATCATTTCCTTGGACCAGAAACCGTTCAGGATGGGTAAACCCGCCAGGGCGAGTGAGCCGATGATGAAGACAATTTTTGTAAAGGGCATCGTCTTCCCCAGACCGCCCATCTCCCGCATATCACGGGTTCCGGAGCTGTGAATCACGGCTCCGGCTCCCAGGAAGAGCAGAGCCTTGAACACGCTATGGCTCATCAAATGGAACTGGCTGGCGAATACCGCCCCCGTGCCGACAGCATAGACCATGTAACCCAGCTGGCTGACTGTGGAATACGCCAATACCCGCTTGAGGTCATTGGAAACCACACCCATGATCGCCGCCATCAAGGCAGTCACCAGACCAACCAGCATGACAGCCATTGTCCAGCCGGGCACATCCTTGAATGCCGGGAAGAAACGAGCCAGCAGGTAAACACCGGCGTTCACCATGGTGGCGGCATGAATGAGTGCGCTGATCGGAGTGGGGGCTTCCATCGCATCCGGGAGCCATGTCTGAAAGGGGAATTGGGCTGATTTTGCAGCTGCTGCCACCAGAAAGCCAAATGCCAGAACCGCCAGGAAGCCTGCGGGAACAATGGATGGATTGGCAAGGAAGGCATTGATATCCACGCTGCCGGTGAAGGAGTAAAGCAATACCGCACCCAGCAGCAAACCAACACCACCCAACTGGGTAATGATTAACGCTTTAATGCCGCCGCGAACCGCCTTGGGATCATCGTTATGAAAGGCGATCAAGGCATAGGAACATAGGGCGGTAATTTCCCAGAAGACGAACATCAACAACAGGTTGCTGGTCAGAACCAGACCCACCATGGCGCCGATGAAGAATAGCATGAAGGAATAGTACCTGCCCAACTGCTGCTCGCCATGCATGTAATCCACGGAGAAGATGACCGCCAGGCTGCCCACGACGGCGGCAATCACTGCCAGGAAAATTCCCAGCCCATCGGCTACAAAGTTGAAATCACCAAACACTCCGCCCACCGGCAAACTGAGGGCTATCTCCTTGCCGCTGAAGCCCAACAGTGCAATTGAAGCAATTCCAGCGACTACTGAGAAAATGACTGCCAGAGTGTGTTGGAGTTTTTCATACCTGTCACCCACCAGCCAGACAATCAAAGCGCCCAGCCAGGGTAAACCAATCGAAAGAAGAATCAATGTGGGTGCCATGGCTTACCTCTTGAGTGTCGTAAGATCTTTAAGATCGAGGTTGCCAAACTTGCGGCGTACCTGGACTGCCAGGGTCAATCCCACCACAGCGACGATGGTATCCGCCACGATGGCAGTTAACGCCAGGCTCTGCCCCAGGTTGACCTGACCGGTGAGACGCCCCACCAGAACAAGCGCCAATGCCGCACCTTTAACCAGGATTTGCAGGGCAACCACGACTTTGATTAAATTTCGGATGGTCAAAAGGGCATACAATCCAATGCCAATGAGTCCGATGATGATAATCAGGAATATGGAAGGAATATTCAGGCTCATATGGGTTTCTCCTCTTCCTGCCCATGTGCAGCATCCTTCTTTTGCGCTTCAGCCAGCATACCCATCATCCCCAGGACGCCAGTGAAAATGATCACGACCTGCAAAATGACATCCAGGTTGCGTTCCTGCCAAAGCACGGTTTTAAATGCTGAATCCATGGAAGTGGGCAATCCAATTCCTCCCAAAAACAGAAGGGGATAAACAATGTAATAGCCCATCAGAACAACGGAAATCAGGATTAAGATGCCACCAAGCCACCAGGGTATGATGGATCGGAGCTTGATGGGCTCGTCACCGGCGATGTTGATTGCAAAAACAAACAGCACCGTAACCAGCCCTGCCCCAACACTCAGTTCAATGACAGCAACTTCAGGCGCGCCCAGCATATAAATCAACAGGGCAACCAAAGCGCTCGTGCCAGCCAGCCAGATGGCTGAAGACAAAAGCTTTTTTACGATGATTGCCATGATGGCGCATCCCAAAGCTCCCGCCCCTATCAAAATATATAAATACATGAATTGACCTCCAGGCAGGGAATACTGAAAGATTCTTAAAGCTTATACACCAATCGACATGGTTTGTCATGTGTTAGGTATCATATAAATTAGGGTGAAAGTGTCCATAATATCATCCACTTTTCTCCACATCTGTCGATTGTACCTGAAATCTCTTGGATTTTAAATTTTTATTGCATCCAAATGGAATGACAACCCCGGCAAGGGGCTTTACCAGGCAGGCTATAATATTGTACAATCAACATGCGAATCATGTGGAGCAAATCCATATGCCTTTTAATTTCAATGGTATTCAATTCATCATCGGCGTTATTCTGGCTGTGGTTGTGGCAATGGCTGCCCACCGGATGCATGCCCTTAGTCGCAGCGGAATGGTTGCTGCCGCCCTGTTGGGAATCATCTTTATGGGTTTGGGCGGATGGCAGCCATCAATATTATTGCTGACCTTTTTTTTATCATCCAGCCTGTTGTCGCGCTTGTTTCGGGGGAGGAAATTGCTGCTGGACGAAAAATTCAGCAAGGGCAGTGAACGGGATGCATGGCAGGTTTTGGCAAACGGTGGTATCGCCGGGGGCTTTGTTCTATTGGGATTGTTTCTTCCTGATGCCGCCTGGACATGGGCGGGCTGCGCAGCTGCATTGGCAGCTGCCAACGCCGATACCTGGGGAACCGAGCTGGGGGTGCTGAGCCCCCGGCAGCCACGTCTGATTACAAACTTTAAACCAGTAAGTCCTGGTACATCCGGCGGGATCAGCCTGACAGGAATTGTTGCCGGGTTGTTGGGAGCCAGCCTGGTTGCCCTGCCGGGGGCTTTGTTCTGGCAGCCTGCCATTTCTCTTTCATTCACTTCACGCTTCGGATTACTGGCATTGGCTGGTCTGATTGGCAGCCTGATTGATTCAATATTGGGTGCAACCATTCAAGCCATCTACACCTGCCCCGCATGCCGGAAGGAAACTGAACGCCATCCCCTGCACATCTGCGGAGAAAAAACCATTCGGAAGCGCGGTATTCCCTGGTTAAACAATGACTGGGTGAATACTGCCTGTACATTCAGCGGGGCGTTGATTGCGGTCGTCATATTTAGTCTATTCCCGACGTCCATGACACAACCTATTGTATTAACAGGTGTCCCCATGAACAAATTGTCATTTTCATCTCCAGCTTTTAAAAACACAGCTCAAATTCCAGCCAAATATACCTGCGATGGGGAAAATCTCTCCCCGGAACTCATCTGGAGTGATCTGCCTGATGGAACACGCAGCCTGGCTCTAATCGTTGACGATCCGGATTCATATCCACCCGGGTTTACCCACTGGGTGATCTATAACC
>CALMHE010000501.1 GCA_937863865.1 uncultured Anaerolineaceae bacterium
TACGTTCTGCTTCTGGGATTCCCAGGCGGTCAAAAGTTTGCTTGATGGTATCGGGAACATCATCCCAACTTCTACCCATGATATCCGTGGGTTTCACGTAATAGTAGATATCGTCCAAATGCAGGTCTGAGAGATCGGGTCCCCAGGCAGGCATGGGACGCTTTAGGAAATGTTCCAAAGCCCTCAGGCGGAACTCAAGCATCCATTGTGGTTCGCCCTTAATTTTTGATATCTGCTGTACAACCTCACGATCCAAGCCCTTGCGTGTTTTAAACACAGATACATCGGGGTCCTGGAAACCATACCGATAATTCCCCAACCCTTCAAGGATATCCGCCTGTGGAGTATCGCTCACCATCGCCTCCTTGCTTTGCAGGAAAATCCAGTCCTATTGTCCAAAGTCCTGTGCTTCCGGGTCATCACGCCCCAGAACCAGTTTCCAGTTTTTCCCGCACCCACTCGTATCCATGTTCTTCCAAATGTAATGCCAGGTCTGCACCGCCTGATTCGACAATCCTGCCATCCATCATCACATGAACCACATCAGGGTGAATATAGTTGAGAATCCGTTGATAATGTGTAATAACAAGCACGCCCAGTTCCGGTCCCCGTAAAGCATTTACTCCTTCAGACACAATCCGCAAGGCATCAATATCCAAACCGGAATCCGTTTCATCCAGGATGGCGATCTCCGGACGCAGCACCGCCATTTGTAATACTTCAGCACGTTTCTTCTCTCCACCGGAAAAGCCTTCATTAAGATATCGACCCGCAAAAGCAGGATCCATCTTCAGCATCTCCATTTTCTCCCGCATCAACTTGCGGAAATCTGGAATGGAAATTCCCTTATCCTCGGGATTTTCCGCTTTCCGCCGGGCATTGACAGCAGTCCGTAGAAAATTAGCCACTGTCACCCCCGGGATTGCCACCGGGTACTGGAATGCCAGGAAAATTCCCAGCCGGCTGCGCTCGTCCGGTTTAAGGGCAAGCAGATTTTGTCCTTTGAAAACAACCTCCCCCTCTGTCACAATATAAGAAGGATGTCCCATCAATGTGTATGCCAGGGTTGATTTCCCGGTGGCATTTGGACCCATGATGGCGTGGACTTCCCCCTTGGGAAGGTCAAGTGTAAATCCTTTGAGGATTTCCTTGCCATTTATCTGAACATGCAAATTTCGGATTGATAAATCATTCATCCAAAAAAGCTCCTATATTTTCCTCGCGATATTTCAATAATCCCGCGGTGGATCTTTTTTTTATTTTTTACGGACGGATTATACCATAATGACCGGGAAAGATCAATATTTATGATATATATCTAATATATTGACGAATTCTGTCCTGCTGTGATATACTGACACCATGAAAACCACAAGGGAACGAATAATGGATACGTTGCTCGCCAATCCGCGGTCATCCATCAACGATCTGGCGGAAGCAGTGGGAATTAACACAATTTCCGTCCGCCATCATCTGAATAACCTGGAGGCGGATGGTTTGGTGCGATATGAAGAGGAACGCCACGGTGTAGGTCGTCCCCGCTTGATATACTCCCTCACCGAGCTTGGTCTGGAGCAATATCCCACCCGCTACCTGCAGTTGACAGACCGCTTACTGGTCCAATTAAAGGAATCACTTCCAGGAGAAGTGATCGAGGGAATTTTTACCCAGATGGCTGCTAATCTTGCCGCCAAACATCTTCGGGATGCCCAACAACTACCTCTAGAAGGCAGACTCAAGCTCCTTCAAGAAGTTCTGTCAAGAGAAGGATTTATTGTCGAATGGGAGCAGGATGGCAGCCAGTACCGTATACGTGAAATCAGCTGCCCCTACTATCATATCGGGCAGACACATCCTGAGGTATGCACGCTGGATCAGACCTTGATATCCACCCTTTTGGCAATTCCCGCTGAAAAAGTACAATGTGTACTGAACGGTGATCATCTCTGCACGTATTTAATCCAAAGCGCCACCCCACCGGAGGAAACCAAATGAACGGAACACCCGGCACCAATATTGCCATCTGGGAAGCTGAGGGGGAATATCCTGATCTTTGTGAAAAATTACGCGAAGCGCTAAAAGAAATCGCGGATCCCGAACTTGGACTAAATATCATTCAACTTGGTCTGGTGAGGAATGTAACCATCCAGCCGGACCAGGTTATTATCCGGATGATCCTCACCACACCATTCTGCCCTTATGGACCTGCCATGTTGGAATCCACCCGTCAAAAAGCTGAAGAAACTCTGGAACGATCAGTTATAATTGATTTTGGCATGGAAATGTGGGATTTCTCGATGATGGAAGAAGGTTTGGCAGATAATTGGGGATTGTTCTGATCTGTAGAATAATGTGAATCAATAAAACGGGCTTAATAAAGCCCGTTTTATATTTATAAATTTACGATATGTTGATTACATATTAAACATACTGGTCAACCTGGTAGCCAGTGCCACATTCCCCTTCAAACGAATTTTCCCCATCATGAACGCCCGCATCGGATCCAACTCTCCCCGGAAGATGGAAATGAATTCAGCATAATCCATGGTCAGGGACAATAGTGGATTGGAAACCGTCCCTTTCTCAACCCTGCATTTTTGATTATGGATGGTCAACACCCAATCCCCGCTTTTTTTACCGGTCAGGTTGATCTGGACGACAGCATCTATTCCAACTGCTTTTTCTGGAAGGAAATATTTTGGCAGGTCATTGAAGAATTGTTCGATGTTTATTTCAGTCATGGTATCGTCTCCTTGGATTAATTATAGTGCAAATCAATCATCCCGTCAGTTTGGACTGAAAAAAGGATACCCATCATTCTGTTTTTCAATCTCTATCCGTATCAATCAAATGAAGCTATACTAATTACAATCATGGAGTTGTTATGATTCGAATTTTTTATTATTCCTCAAGTGGTGATATCCAATTTGATCTGGATCCAGAAAAATTGACCAGTGCTCTGGAAGATAAAAAGGGAATGGTGTGGATCCGCATGGAACAATCCAGCGAAGAGGAAGTTCAAAATTTTCTTCAGGATCGTTTTCATTTTCATCCCCTGGTTATTGAGGATTGTCTGAGTGTTGGTTATCAAACCCCCAAAATTGATGAGTTTGATAACTATATCTTCATCCTGGCTCACATCATTCTCTCCAATCATTCAGAGGATGATGTGGTGACGAAGGAACTGGATTTCTTCCTGGGTGACAACTATTTGGTGACCTTTTTTCATGACGAGAGTCCCTCGCCCGTTGAACCTGTGTGGGAGCGGTTGAAACGGGACGAACGCTTATATACACATGGACCGGACTTTTTATGCCATACCATCATTGATCAGGTTGTGGATGATTACATGCCCGTCCTCGATGCCATTGAGGAGGACATGGATATCCTGGAAAATCGGGTCATGGAAAAACCAGACCCCGCCACCCTGCGGGAATTAACCCGCATCAAGCATACCCTGTTGACAATCCGCCGAATCATCCTTCCCCAACGCGAAGTCATGAACCGTCTCAGTCGGGATAATTTTCCACAGATTCAGTCTCATGTGCAGATATATTTCCGCGATATCTATGATCACCTGGTTCGAATACAGGATATGATTGAATCGCTTCGGGATATCATCGCCAGCGATCTTGATATTTATTTAAATTCCACATCCTTGCGCCTTAATGAAATAATGAAGGCGCTTACAATCGTATCAACGATCTTCCTGCCGCTTTCTTTCATTGCGGGTGTATATGGCATGAATTTTCACTTTATGCCGGAAATTGCTAAACCTTGGGGTTACCCAATGGCTTGGTTCTTCTTTATTCTCGTTGCAGGTGGAATGCTTTACTTTTTTAAACGACGGGGCTGGTTTTAAGCAATTATTCATCAATATTGTTGTTTTTCAAAAGCCCCTTCACCGTGTGCTATAATTTTCCACATTATCATTCCTCCATTGAGGTGCAATCATGATTGAGATATTAACAGACAGTTGTTCAGATTTAAATCCCGAATTAATTAAACGTTTTGGAATTCGTATCATCCCCCTTCAGGTA
Source organism: uncultured Anaerolineaceae bacterium (assembly GCA_937863865.1). Taxonomy (GTDB): domain Bacteria; phylum Chloroflexota; class Anaerolineae; order Anaerolineales; family Anaerolineaceae; genus CALMHE01. The sequence goes on from CALMHE010000501.1 coordinate 4,041, forward strand.
TATATTCATGATCAAAATATCTATGATGGTGAAATCACGATCAGCCAGCTTTTTGAAGAAGTGGAGAAAACCGGTCAACTGCCCAAGACAGCAGCCCCATCCGTGGGAGAATTTATAAATTTCTTCTCGACACCTGGTGAGAAGATCTTTATTGGCATCTCCCATCAGCTTTCCGCCACCATGCAAAATGCTTATCTGGCAGCTGAACAGCTTGGGCGGGATGATATTGTGTTGATAGACTCACTGAATTTATCAACAGGCATAGGCTTGCTTGTCTGTAAAGCTGCGGAGTTGAGAGATCAGGGTTGTTCTTTGGAGGAAATCAAAAACCAGGTGGAATCCTGGCGGGAGAAAATCCATACCACATTCATCATTGACACATTGGATTACCTGTACAAAGGTGGCAGATGCAATGCCCTGGAGCTGGTAATGGGAAGCCTGCTCCGAATACGTCCGGTAATCGAAGTTCGCAGAGACGGCACAATGGGCGTGAAGGATAAGATCGCTTCAACCCGGAAAAAGGCTCTGCAATCCATGGTTGTTGATTTTAAAAACAACCTTCAAAATATTGATTTACACCGGGTATTTATTACTCATACCGGCTGCGATTCCGATGCGGAATTCATTGCTGAAGAGTTGCAAAAACTGGCTGACATTGAAGTCGACCACATCAGCGACCATATTTCGCGCGACGACACCTTTGTGTGGGTGGCGCTTCAGGACGCAACGCCTGCCGAACTGGAAGAAATGCAACAGGAGTTCGGCCTGCATGAGCTGGCAGTCGAAGACGCCCATCACGGTCATCAGCGCCCAAAAATTGAAGAATACGGCACTTCACTGTTCACCGTGTTGCACCTGGTGGAGCCGGTCCCCGGCAACCTGAAAGAACTCAGTGTGGGTGAGGTGAACGTGTTCACCGGCCGCAACTATGTGCTGTCCGTGCGCAACCGCAGCCAGCACGGTTTTCTGGGTGTGCGCGAGCGCTGCGAACGCGAGCCCGAGTTGCTCAAACATGGTTCCGGCTTTGTTTTGTACGCGCTGATGGACGCGGTGGTGGACCGGTACTTTCCGGTGCTCGACGGCTTCGAGGCGGAACTGGAAGATGTGGAAGAGCTGATTTTTGAACCCGGCGCAGCGCGCGGCAACATTGAGCGGCTGTACGCCCTCAAGCGCTGCACTGGCGTGCTGCGCCATGCGGCCACGCCCTTGCTGGACGTGCTGGGCAAGCTGCATGGCGGGCGCGTGCCGCCGGTGTGCGCGGGGGTGCAGGAGTACTTTCGCGACGTGCACGACCATGTCT
>CALMHE010000502.1 GCA_937863865.1 uncultured Anaerolineaceae bacterium
CTGTTTCCTGGGCATCGATCACCATCTCAAGTACTTGTGTACCACTTCCCCGCTGTTTACTTCTCGGAGGTTGATTCCCTTCACTTAGAAATCGCAGTGTTTTCTCCAACGATGTGACATACCGTTGTATGGATGCCTGTTCTGTTTGCAATTTTTCCAGTTGACCGCGCATGACCAACATTCTTTGTTGTGTATCCAGGGCACTTGCGTAAGCCGCCTGGATATCTGCCTTATTAAATCCCTCTGGTTGGGAACGCATTTGTTGCAGTTGTGCAGTAATTGCAGCATTCCGCTGGGTAATTTTCGTCAAATCATTCTGACTTTGCTCATACATCACGGTTAATTCGCGAAGCGACCGTCTGGATTGTTCTAATTCTGTTTGCAATTCCTGTTGGAATATTTCCCAGGGGTTTTCAGGTGAATTTTGCGGCATCATGGAGATCTCCAAATCTGGTAAACCGGCGGATTGGTTTTCCTTCCAAAGTTACAAGTATAGCATAAGGTAAATAGATATTCCACAAATATTCAAAAAAAACGCCGCTGTTTCTTTGCCCAGCGGCGTTTCTTCACAAGGATGATCTTATGGGATGATCAATTGAATCCTGGCAAAATCATCACCCGTCAGTTGATCAAATGATTTTGTGCTGCTTGTGTAGGTCGACATCATTTGCTCCTGGGTTTGCGTGTCTCCCTGCGGCCAGATCATGTCGATCACACGTGTGTGATTGGTATCAGCCTTTGAGCCTCCAAACCGCCATTGTTCGGATTTTTCATTAACATCCCTCACCCGCCATACGCCGGAGCTCGGATATCCCTCCTGCCCCAGTACAACCGCAGCATATCCCCATTCTGCCGGATCCCCATCACCAAACACCTCTCTTGGAATTCGGAGTGTCACCGTCCGGGCTGCAGGATCCACCACAATTTTAAAATTCGCTTCTGTCAATTGCTTTGGTGTCAGTGTTGCGGAATCTGGAACCAGTATCTGGGGAGTCCAACCTTCCGCCCAAATTGCATATTCCCATCCATTTTGATCTGTCAATGACAGGTTGCGTCCCGGCAGTAGACTTTTAGCACCAGTACCCTTCAATGGATCCTTGTCAACATAGACATCCAGTGTTTGAACAGCCAGGTTGTTGGGTGATCCCCAGGGATTTGGGATGGGTCCAAAGAAACTGAACTTGAAAATCAAATTTTTATCATCGTATGATATTTTCAAGCTTTTTAAATCGTACATCTTTCCTTGAAATATGGCGTCGGTTGGATAGGTATAGGTTCCCGGACCATGATCATCCCCTTCGGGATCAGATATCTCGATGATCGTGGTGGCATTCCCAATCTCTGGAACAATGATTCTACCGGGACCTTCCATCGGCACAATTTCTCCAGACATGTGGTGAACAAGAAACTGGACTTCATCCCCCGTTTCCAATTCTCCCAGGATGGAGTAAGGAATCGCCAATTCCAGTGTTTTACCAGAACCTTCCGCCGTCAAACCAGCCCCATCTGCCTTCACCCAACTGTCATTCTCTGCCTGGTAAAAGTCAAATGATAAACCTTTGGAAGCAGAATGGATTTCCACCAGGTGGGTTGCCGCAATCCCCAATAAATCCCCGGAACCATCACTCCGGCTGAATGGATTGGATCCCTTGCTCTTTGGCACCACCAGGTAGACGCCAACCGTATCTCCGGGTTTAATTTCATTCGCAAGATCGACCCGGAAGAATTGGCTGAGGGCATCGCTTGTTACAGCCACACCTTTGATGGTTTCCAGATTCTTATTCCCATAATAAGCAGCAAGGTTCCACTCTTTCCCATCATCGGCTCCATCAATAGTCGGCGTGGAAACTCCTTGGGACAACACATCCGGTTCAACAGGTTTTGGCTGGATAATTGGAATATTGACAAAATTTGGCACAGGTTCCCCCAAAGATGTGTACACAGATTCCAGTAATGCCCGAAAACCCCGGTCAAAGTAATCGTCCTGCCCAGAATCCTGGTCGGCGCCATACCACCAAAACCAGTCAGATCCCTCTGCAAGGTACATGTAATCCTGGGCAAGTGCAATGGCTTCATCGGAAGCGGATCGAACTTTGTTGATATCATATTTAGCGAGCAAAGCACGTGTTCTGCCCAGGTAATCCCAAGCCAGGTTTTCTTCTGCCTCTCCAATCCAGGTATCATAGTTGGGGC
>CALMHE010000503.1 GCA_937863865.1 uncultured Anaerolineaceae bacterium
GGATTATACCCGCTGGCAGTGAAAAATAGTCTTGCATCCTGGCCCTGCTCCGGGTATAATGTGGGCCTCAAGATTTTGGGCGCGTAGCTCAGTTGGTTAGAGCGCACGGTTCACATCCGTGAGGTTCGGAGGTTCGAGCCCTCTCGCGCCCACCTGGTTTTCCCCGTTTCCAATACGGTGATTTTTTTATTCAGGTTCGGACGCCCCCAACCGGGGGTCATATTCGAGCCCTCTCGCACCTATGCTTTACTCGCCAAATGAAGTCATGGATAGGCGCATAAATGCGGTATATGAGGAAGTATAAAATACGGTAGTAAAAGAGCGAAGGTATAATGTCACGATAAAAGTATATCGCTGAAAGAAATGCTAGATGTATAATTTATTAGCCAGGAAAATTTTCACGTATATCAACTGTGTGAACATATCTTAAGGAGACACAAATGGCTTCCGAAATCAAGTCATGGATTATATCGGACGGAAAGCTCACACCGATTCAGTCATCTCTTCCAGAAAGTGGCAGGAAAGAGAAGGACGATCTGGAAAAATGGCTCAAGTCAAATCCTGCGGTGCTAGGTAGTGATATTGCTATCATCGGAGAGCAAGTTCAAACTAGCTCAGGACCGGTGGACTTTCTTGGCGTGGATAGCAGCGGAAATATTGTCATCGTTGAGCTAAAAAGAGACCGGTTGCCTCGTGAGGCTCTAGCACAAGCAATCGACTACGCATCAGATATAACCGACTGGGACCTGGATAGGTTTCGAGAGATTTGCCAAGCGTACACTCACCAGACCTTCGAGGATTATTTTACGCAAAAGTTCGAGGGAGTTGCACTAGAGGATCTGGCAATCAACCAAGCGCAGCGTCTTTTGCTTGTTGGATTTGCCGTAGAAGAATCCCTCGGCAGGATGATTGAATGGCTTTCCGACAAATATAGCGTAGGTATCAATGCTGTCATTCTGAACTACATAAAAACGCCAAAAGGCGACGAGATACTCTCTCGCATGGTGATAATCCCTGAGGAAATTGCCAAAGAAAAGGCTAACAAGAAAAAATACATAATCCAAATGTCGGATGAACCCGGCAATTACGATGAAGAGACGTTGGAGAAAAAATTAAGCGAATATCTCTCCAAGAATCTGTACTCCTCACAGCGTTTACGAGATCATTTCCTGCCAATCTTGCTTGAAAAAGGGCAAGTCACCAGAGATCAGCTTCGAAAAGAATTCGCTAGGCGCAAGGTTGCAAACGATGAAAGCCAAGCGGGAATCTTCCTAGCACTGATATCCAGTCAACTAGGGCAGAAAGGGAATGATTACTTGCGGCAGGTGATCTTCTATGAATACCCTAATCATCCTTGGGAGAAGGATAACTTCCAAATTCGGGAAAACTATATACCGCTTGTTCGTAAAGTACTAGAGAAGATAAAACCCAAATAAAAATTTTAGGTTGGCTTTTCTAGGGCATGATGAGTTTCGTAGACGGAAATACGGTGGACACAAATCCAGTCCTGCAGCAAACAAAAAGGGAGACAAATTCGCCTCCCTTTTCCTAGATAATTACCTTACCTATACCTTAACCGGTTCCTCAGAGCCAGCCTTTAACAGCCCAATCGGGATGGAAAAAGAGACGGTTTTTCGACCCTATCGTGCTGATGATTGGTCCCCCCGGTGCTGGAAAAACCCTCCTGGCAAGGGCGCTGCCCTCCATCCTTCCTCATCTGACCATCGATGAAGCCCCGGACGTCACCCGAATATACTCCATCTGCGATCAACTCCCACCCGATGTTCCCCTCATCCGCACCCGTCCCTTCCGCGCCCCCCATCACACCATTTCGCATGCCGGGCTTGTTGGCGGCGGCAACCTGCCCCACCCGGGTGAAATATCCCTGGCACATCGCGGCGTACTATTTCTGGATGAGCTCCCGGAATTTGGTCAGCGTGTGTTGGAGGTGATGCGTCAACCGCTTGAGGACAAAGTTGTCACCATCAGCCGTGCCCAGGGTTCATTGACATTCCCGGCGAATTTCCAGCTCATTGGAAGCATGAACCCCTGTCCATGCGGGTGGCATGGTGATCCCATTAAACCTTGTACCTGCTCCATGGGTACTGTCCTTAAATACCAAAAACGGATTTCCGGTCCCATGTTGGACCGGATTGACATCCATATTCAAGTCCCGCGGGTGGATTACGAGAAACTCAGTGATTCCCGTCTGGGAGAGCCTTCATCAATAGTGCAGACTCGAGTGGAAGTTGCCCGGCAAATCCAACGCGAGCGATTGAAGGATGTCAACCTGGCATGCAATGCTGACATGCGCCCGGCTGAAATCCGCAGGTTTTGTATTTTAAATGACACCTGCCGCAGCCTGATGAAAACCGCCATGAATCAACTACAGCTTTCAGCCCGGGCTTACCACCGTATTCTCAAACTGGCACTCACCATTGCCGACCTGGCTGGCTCAGCTGACATTCAGCCTCCTGACCTGGCAGAGGCATTGCAATATCGACCGCGCATGTATGATGAAAATTAGGTGGATTTTTCAGAAATCCATCCAATATTATTTTTGCCAGTCACATTGTTGGAATGACACTATAAATTGGATAGGAAAACGGAATTGACCCCTCCGCCGGATTCCTCCTCTTGAATTAACCATTCAAGATATGCCTTGGCAGTCATCAATCCTACCCCGCTGAACTCCACCACTTTTTTCAAGGCACCCGGTTTATCCCCCATTTTAACCATCACCATTACCTCCATCTTTTGATCTGCTGGAAGTTGAATGCGGGTTGGATTTTGGGATCGTTTCTTTTGAAGGTTTTCCAACTCGATTCGTGCCCGTTGTGTCCAGACCGGATGATCTGAAAGACCGATAAAACTTTTTAAGGCAGCTTCAGCCAGGTCATATCTTTCCAACTTGAGATAGGTCTGCGCCTGATAATAATAAATGACTGCATTTCGGGGCTGTAAATTCAATGCAGCATTCAATTCATGTAAAGCTCCTTCATAATCCCCCATCTCCCCCAACACGACACCATAATCCAGGTGGGCATCTGCATGCTGGGGATTGAGTTCCAATGTGGATTCAAAATCCTTTAATGCCTCCGGGAATTTCCGGATGAGCATGTAGATATGTCCGCGCCGGAAATAGCCTTCCGGATTTCCCGGCAAAAGCATGACGACCTGGTGGTATTCCTCCAATGCCTGTTTATAGCTGTGTAATGC
>CALMHE010000504.1 GCA_937863865.1 uncultured Anaerolineaceae bacterium
CCTTGGATGGAGCGATTGTATCGACGCAAATATCCGCGTCCATCCGGCGCGTCTGCCGGCAGCCTGAGATTCCATCAAAATATCTGGTCGAATATCGTCCGTCATGGCGTTCATCCCGACCTGAGCCATCAATCCAATAAATTAATTTATTGCATGCGCCGTCAAAAATCCATGGGAGCGGCGTTTTTTGCCATCCCCGGTCATTCTGAACTGAAAAAAGGATGTAAAATCATCAATTTAGGGCAGCGCGCCCAGGCAGTACTATTTATCCAGTTTTGGCAGGACGCGATCCGCATGAATGGCATGATCTCCAAATCATGCGCAGCCCGTCGCTTATTTGCATATCCATCAACGTTAATAAAACAAAAAGGAGTGTTGTATGAATAAACCAATTCGTGTGCTTCAGTGGGGTCTTGGGGCAATGGGCAGCGGCATGGCGCGGCTTATGCTCGAGAAATCCGGCTTGCAAATTGTGGCAGCCGTGGATGCCCGTCCGGATTATGTCGACAAGGATCTGGGCGAGGTTCTCGGCGTGGATAAAAAATTGGGCGTCATCGTCACCGACAAGCCCGAGACCGTTCTGGATAAAAACAAGGTTGAACTGACTGTCATTGCAACCACTTCCTGGACTGAGCGCCAGATGCCCGATCTGCGCAAGATCATCACCGCCGGCATCAATGTGATCTCGATTGCCGAGGAAATGGCGGAACCCGGAGCGCAGCACCCCGAGCTGGCAAAGGAACTGGACAAATTAGCCAAAAAACACGGGGTGTCCGTGCTGGGCACCGGTGTCAATCCCGGCTATGTCCTCGACCTGCTGGTCGTCGCCCTCACTGGCGGCTGCCACTCGGTGGAACGAATCGAAGCCTCGCGTGTCAACGATCTCAGCCCCTATGGTCCCACTGTGATGGAGACCCAGGGTGTGGGCACCACGCCGGAAGCTTTCCGCAAGGGTGTTGCGGAAGGTACAATCGTGGGTCATGTCGGCTTCCCCGAATCCATCAAACTCATCAGTGATGCACTTGGCTTGGGCGTGGACCGCGTCGTTGAGACCCGCGAGCCCATCATCAGCAAGGTGTACCGCGAGACCCCCCATGTCAAGGTGGAACCGGGCATGGTGGCTGGCTGCGCCCATACCGGCGTCGGCTACCGCGGTGACACGGAGGTCATCCGCTTGATTCACCCGCAGCAGATTCATCCGCACCTGGAAAACCAGGATACCGGTGACTATATCAACATTTATGGTTTGCCCGAAGTTCACATGGCAATCAAACCGGAGTACGCCGGCGGCAAGGCGACCATGGGCATTGCCGTGAACATGATCCCGCATGTTGTGGCGGCGACACCGGGTTTGAAACGTATGATTGATCTGCCCGTTCCGGCTGCATTGATGGGCGAAACCGCCTACAGCCGCAGGGTTAAATTTTAACCTGAGAGAAAGGGGTTTACATGACGAAAATTCAAGCCGGCACCTGGGTCGAAATAGAGGAGGTCATCCTCAAGCCTGAAGAACGCGCCCCCTCCCTGCCCGAAGATACCAAGAAGGTTCCCTACCTGCTGCGTGTCTCCGGTTTCCTGGTTGAGGAAGCTGAAATGGGTGAGGTTGTCCACATCCGCACCATTATCGGGCGCGAGTTGAAGGGCATCCTGAAGACCATCAATCCCAGTTATCGTCACAGCTTTGGCACAGTGGTGCCTGAGCTGCTGACCATCGGAACGGAGGCGGAAAAATGAGCCAGCGGGATACCTCCTATGCAGCCGTGATGGCACGAAAAAATGAGATCATGAAGGTCTCGCTGGGGATCGACTACGACCGATATGCCCATTCTCCGATTTCCTTTGATTATGAACGCATGATGGCGGAAACCGGCTATTCCCATGCCGATATTGCCCGCATCCAGCGTGAAACCAAGGTTGGGGATACGCCTCTCTTTGAACTGCGCAACCTGACCCATGCCGTCCGTAAAATTTCCCCGCCCGGCAAGGGCGCAACCATCCTGGTCAAGGATGAAGCCGCCAATGCCTCGGGCAGTTTCAAAGCCCGCCGGGCATCCATCAGTGCCTACGAAGCCGCCCAAAAAGGTTTCAAGGGCATGATCGCCGCCACCAGCGGCAACTATGGCGCGGCGGTGGCATCCCAGGCTGCCCAGCGCGGTCTGAAGGCAATCATCATCCAGGAGGTCTATGACAGCCGGGGTGTGGGTCAGCCGGAGATTGTTGAAAAGGGGCGCGCCTGCGAAGCCTACGGTGCCGAGGTGCTCAAGCTCTCGGTGGGTCCTGAATTGTTTTACCTGCTTTTGCTCACCCTGGAGGATACCGGGTTCTTCAACGCCAGCCTCTACACACCCTTTGGAATCCGCGGCGTGGAGAGCCTGGGATTTGAAATTGCCGAACAGGTGCGCGCCCGCTATGGCAAGGATCCCGATGCAGTGGTGATCACCCACGCCGGCGGCGGCAACCTGACCGGCACGGCGCGCGGCCTGCTGGCTGCAGGATGTGACCATACC
>CALMHE010000505.1 GCA_937863865.1 uncultured Anaerolineaceae bacterium
CTTTTATACTCAGTCATCAGTCTTCCCCCTGAGGATCTTCTGGAGGTTCTTGATGATTTACTCAAACGGCGTCTGATTCAAGTGGATGAGGAAGAGCAGGCAGGCGGGGGTTACCGGTTTGTTCATGATCGATTTGCAGAAATTATTTACCAGCAGATCAGTCAACCCCGAAGACAGATGCTTCATCTCCAGATAGCCAATGCGTTGGCTTCATCATCTACTGTTGATTCGTCCCTGTCGGGTGTAATTGCCTATCATTTTGAGGCAGGTGGTGACATGCGCTCGGCATTCACCTACCTGCTCGAAAGCGGTGACCACGCTCGTCAAATTTATTCCTATGAAACCGCCTTCCAGGCATTCAAACGGGCTGAAGGATTATTGACTCTTCTGGGTGACCAGGTGACTGATGATGAAATTTACCGATTGTACATCAATTGGGAACGGGTGGGATATGCCACTTCCAATTATGAAACAGCAAATCATACCGGTCATTGCCTGATCAAGGCAGGTGAGGAATGTCGAAATCCCTTGTTAATGGGAAGCGGGTTAAGACACCTGGGATATTATTATATCAACACAAAAGATCCAGCCCGGGCTTTGATTTATTTCGAACGAGCCTATCCATACCTGGTACAAACCGGAAACCTTTTTGAGCTTACCGGCGTTGGCACCGGAGTTGGCAATGGTTACTTTTTATTGCATCAATATTCTGAATCCATGGAAATGTATGAACGAACCCAGCAGCTTGTAATTCAGGATGACAATCCCTCCTTGTTGATTGGACGGGTCACCATTGGGTACACACTCGCCAGGCTGTATGGTTTTTGTGGCTTTCCTTTAAAGGCACTGGAAAATGCCCGGAGAGCCCTGGATAATTCCCACCGGCTGATGTATCCTTCCGGTGTGATCCTATCCAAAACAATGCTGGGGCTGGCACAAATGGAAATGGGGCAGATGGAGGAAGCTTCCCTGGTTTTATCAGCCGCGTTGGAGGAAGCCCTGGAAACCGGAAATATCCATAGCACCCTGCATGTCAAATTGATGCTGGCGCATATTCATCTTGACCAGGGACATCTGGATCTTGCCTGGAATCTGGCATCCGGGGTTGAAGAGCAGGCAAACCAACTGCAAGATTTGGAAATGGTTGACCTGTGTCATGCGATTCGGGGCATGATCTTCCTGCAGCTGGGGGATTATCCGAAAGCGGTGAATGCCTTCCAAAACGGTTGGTCAAGGGAGGAAAAATCTTTTGCAGGTCTCTATAACCTGGCTTTCCTGGGTACGGCATTATGTTTCGATGGAAAGGAAAACTCTGGTTCCGCATTTCTCACCCAGGCTTCCACGTTGGGGAGGAAAGCCGGGTTGGGTTATGTCTATTTGCAGGCAGATATGGCACTGGGATACTTTTTGGCAAATGTTGGATTATTGGACCAGGCACAGCTCTATGTGGATCAGGTGAATGCTGAATACCAGACACGCAAAATTGAAAATATATTCATTCATCCGGAGTGGGTGTACGCAAGGATTGCACTGGCAAGGGGGCAATCCGAGGAAGCCTTCCGATTGGGAAAGTTATTGTTGGATAAGGCAAAGAGACAGGGTAATTTATGGATCGAGATCAGAAGCACATTGCTGATGATTGAATGTCTGCAAATGGAAGGCTACCAGGGTGACTTATCCCAAAGGATTATCATGGCGGTGGATGAACTTGTACGGAACACAACCATTCCCGAGCTGCAGGACAGTTTGCAGAATTTTCAAAAAAATCTAGCAACCTGCGATAAATAAAGTAAATGATATGACATTTGTCACATCATTACAAAATCATTTCAAACGGGGCGGGAAAATGGAGCCGTGTCCATGTTTTGTCCATGCGCCTCCATATAATCATACATATACGAATTAATAAAATTTGGCGCCGTGTGGTACACAGGGGCTGGTGCAAAAGGTCAATCGTATTGGGGAAACTTATGATTGACCTTTCCTATTATTCGTTGAACTTTACAACTGTCACCCCATCCCCGCCTTCCTTGTCGCCGCCGGTTTCGTAACTTCGCACATGGGGGTTGTTCCGGAGTGCTTCACGAATCACCTGGCGCAGTCTGCCTGTGCCCTTGCCGTGGATAATTCGGACAAATGGCATGTTTGCCAGATAAGCGGTTTCCAAATAACGCTCAAGGATATCCAGGGCATCCTCAGCCCGTTGACCCCGTAAATCCAATTCCATCCCAGGCGAGGGCTGGAATGGGGTGGTCACATCACCGCTGATTTCACGCCGGGGTGTTTCTCGTGCCGGACCGGGTTCGGGTTCGACCAAGCCGCGGGACTGGATGTCTGCCAGACGGGCACGAACCCGCAGGCTGCCAACCTGGACTTCGGCTTCGGAGCCACTCAGGGATGTAATCACACCCTCCACGCCCAGAGTGCGCACTTTCACCCGGTCCCCAAGTTTGATGGGACGTGCGGCAGCCTGTTGCGGCAGAGGTTGGCGTTCCACCGGCTGTTCGACTTCCTCCTGGAGGGCTTCCACTTTTTCCTGGATTGGTTTGATTGCTTCCAATGGCTGACGGGCGCGCAGCAGCGATTTCCGGACTTCATCCAATTCTGAACGTAGATCCAGTAATTCTTCTGCAGCTTCCAGGCGGGTTTTCTCAAGCAGTGCCAGACGTTCCTCTTCCAGCCTGTCCAGCCGGTTGGTGAGCTGCTTTTGTTGTTCCGCAAGCCGCTCGCGCATGGCTTCAGCTTCAGCGCGGGCTTTGCGTGCCAGGTCCCGCTGGCGGTGGATCTCATCCAGCAGATCCTCCGACCGCAGGTCGGCGGGATCCAGCATGGTGCGGGCGCCTTGGATGATGCCCCTGGCAAGCCCCAGCCGTTCGGCAATTGCCAGGGCATTGGAGCGTCCGGGCAGACCGATGGTGAGATGGTAGGTGGGGCGCAGGGTTTGCAGATCAAATTCCAGGCTGGCGTTAATCACGCCCGGGGTGGCATGCGCATAGGCTTTCAGTTCCGGGTAGTGGGTGGCAACCAGGCAGGGTATGCACCGTTCCACCAGATGCGCCAGGATGGCGCGCGCCAGTGCTGCTCCTTCCTGGGGATCAGTCCCGGCACCCAATTCATCAAACAGCACCAGGGTGCGCCGGTTGGCGCGGTTAAGCACCCGTACAATGTTGGTGATATGACCCGAGAATGTTGATAACGATTGCTCAATGGATTGTTCATCGCCGATGTCGGCGTAAATGTTTTCAAATATGCTTAATGTGGAACCGGATTGTGCCGGAATATGTAAACCGGTCTGCGCCATCAACGCCATCAAGCCGACTGTTTTCAAGGTGACGGTCTTGCCGCCGGTATTGGGTCCGGTGATGACGACTGCAAAGGTTTTATCGTCCAGATCGACATCAATGGGCACCACTGCAGCCGGATCCAGCAAGGGATGACGGGCATGATACAGCTTGATGGCTGAGCCGGGATGGTCGTTTTTGCGGCTGTTTTGCACCGGCACCAGGACGGGTTCCACAGCCCGGGTATCTTCGGCGTATTTGGCGCACATAATTGCCAGGTCAAGAGATGCCAGCGCCTCGACCATGACGGTCAATTCGCTGGCTTGTTCTCCAACCAGATTGGATAATGCAGACAGGATGCGGCGTTCCTCGTCGCGTTCCGCCAATTGTAGTTCGTGCCACCGGTTGTTGAGTTCAACCACCACCAGCGGTTCCACAAACAATGTCTGCCCGGAGGAGGACTGGTCGTGGATGATGGAACGCATCCGACCCTTAAAATCCGCCCGCAGGGGAATCACATAACGTCCGTTGCGTTGTGTGATGAGGGATTCCTGCAGGATGGGTGCATTTTTGGGATCGTTGACAATCCGTTCCAGGCGGTTGAGCAGGCGTTCATGGGCGATCTTAATTTCAGCCCGGATGGAGGAAAGCTGGGGGGAGGCACTGTCCAGAATCTCTCCCCGATCGGAAATGGCGCGTGAGATGGATTCAATCATCCCCGCTGGCGGGGCAAGGGGTGTGCAGATTTCTGCAAGGCGCGGATACTGCCCGCCAAACCGCTCAAAAGTACGTGCCAGTTCCCGACCGCTGATGAGAGTGTTCTTGACTTCAAGTAATTCAGCCGGAAGTAAAACTGCCATGCGTCCAGCCCGGTCGACCAGTGGACGGATGTCGGTTGCCCCGCCGATGGATATTTCGGATTTCACGCTCAATAACATGCAGGCTTCCCGGGTAACCTCCTGGCGCGCCTGGGCCTCCTCCAGCCTGGTGGTGGGGCGGAGTGCCAGCGCCAGGTTACGCGATGCACTGAAGGCTGCGTAACCTGCCAGGCGTTCCAGGATTTTTGGAAATTCAAGCGTAACGAGCGTTTTTTCGTCCATAACAGGCAAAGTGTACCACGAATCCAGGCAGCAGTTTGCATTCCAGATTATAATAAAAAGGGAATGCATCCAAAGTGAAGTGAAATAAACCGCCAGCTTTCCTGCCGGCACCGGATGATTTGGCTTGATGATTCTTGAGAGGGAGGATGAATCTTAGAAATACGACCCTGCTGACCATAGGCATTACAACTTTGGGGTTAATCGGAGTCCTATTGATTACCGTTCAACTGGTGGTGCTGCCTTATTTTGAGCAGGAACAAATCCAAAGCATTGAACACAACCTCCAGCATGTGCAGGGGATTTTGGATGGTGAACTCACCAAGCTGGAAGGCACCGGGACGGAATGGGGAATTACCGGGATTCTTCCCGAATTAAATACCGGTATGATGGAATCCCTCTCCATTAATCTGGTTCAGTGGGTGCCGGATGCGGGGATCAGGCAATCCTGGTACCTTTCTCCGGAAGGGATGGGTTTGCAGTCCATGCCTGCCAGCCTGGAAGACAGCCTCTCATCGATTGTGGATGCCGGTTCGGGATTGGTGAATGATGGGCGGGATTCATATCTGGTGGGAGTGGTTCCCTTTACACCTGCTGGCACCCATGTGAAGGGGTGGCTGTTGCTTGGACGGGTTTTGGATTCCACCCTGCTTGATGGCATCTCCAATCAAGTACAGCTGCCGGTGGATATGGTCAATGTTGCCGATCCGTCCACACTTCCTCCGGAATTCCAGGTCGCATACAACGATTTATCACAGGGCAAACGATACACGACCAGTCCGCTGGACAGCCAGGTGAGCGCCGGTTATCTGCTGCTGCGGGATGTCAGGGGCAATCCGGCTGTCGTCGTGCAAATCCAGCAAGCCCGCACGGTGTTCCGCACCGGTGTGCGCCTGATGACCTTCCTGATCATTGCCCTGACCATGTCAGGAATTACCTTCAGCACCATCCTGTACCTGGTGCTGGAGACGAAGGTGCTTTCCCGTTTACGCTCCATGAATCGGGAAATGAAGCAAATCGGGCAGAGCGGTGATATCACTCTGCGGGTGAAGGTGCAGCAACACGACGAGTTGACCGAGCTTGCCAGCACCATTAATTCCATGCTGAATGATCTGCAGCACGCCCAGCATCAACGGATGTTAAGCGAGGAGCAGTTCCGTTCCCTGGTTGAATCCATGGATGATGTGGTTTTCACCATCGATCGCAGCCAGGGGGGGCTGGAGGTGTTTGGAAGAAAGACCCGCGATGCGGATCTGAACGAGGCATTAACCATTGACCGGTTGAATAAGGCATTGATGGATGATCAATTTCAGCTGGTCGAACGGGTATTATCCGGCGAACGCCTGACTTATGCCTGGGTGCTGTCGGATGATGGGGGAACGAGGCATTATTACACTTCCCTGGCGCCCATTCATGACCCCGCAGGGGATATCACCGGCGTGGTGGGTGTTGTGCGGGAAATCACGACGCTGAAAAACCTTGAAACCAGCCTGCGTCAAAGAGTGGACGCCCTGGCAGCGCTATATGAGGTTTCGCAGATATTACTCAGCCAGGCGCGCTCGGCGGACCTGCTTTCGAAAATTTGCAGCCTGGCGGTTGAACGGTTTGCATTGGGAGGTGCCTGGCTTGCCCGGGAGGAATCCGACGGGGGAGGGTTGGAAGTCATCTCCAGCTGCCAATGTGCCGATACACCGGCAAAGGACCTTATGCGCTTCCAGGCAGGTAATGAACATCCGGCAGTGCAGGCTCATCGTTCGGGCAAACTGGTTGTGGTCCATTCCGTATCCACCCGGGCGGACCGGGTTGGTGACAGTACGGCTTATCTCCCCCTGGTGTACACTGACCAACCGTTGGGTGTCCTGGCTCTTTATCATCCGGATCAGGAGTATTTTAATGAAGAACACTTGCAGCTTCTGCAGGCGTTTGCCAGCCTGGTCAGTGCGGCTGTGCAGAATGCGATTTTGTTTGAGCAGGTGATGGATGGTCAGCAGCGTTTGCAGGCACTCTCCCGCAAGCTGGTCAATGTCCAGGAACAGGAACGCCGGCAAATTGCGCTGGAGTTGCACGATGAGATCGGTCAGATTCTCACCGGTTTGCGCATCCTGTTGGAACTGGACCCTGCAACCCTTTCCGTGGATGTTTCACGGCGGGTGGTGGAAGCCCAGGGGTTGGTAAAGGAATTGATTGACCGTGTCCGCCAGATTTCCCTGAACCTGCGCCCGTCCATTCTGGATGACCTGGGACTGCTGCCCACACTATACTGGCATTTCAATCGCTATACCACCCAGACCGGCATCCAGGTGATCTTCAATCACAGCGGCGTGGAGGGTAGGCGGTTTTCTGGCGAACTGGAGACAGCTGCCTACCGCATGGTGCAGGAGGCACTCACCAATGTGGCGAGGTATGCAGAGGTCAATGAGGTGCACGTTCACCTGTGGTGTAATGAAACCACCCTGGGGGTGCAGGTGGAGGATAACGGGCGCGGTTTTCACCTGGAGGATGCCATGAACGGGAACACCCGGGGAATCAGCGGATTGCGCGAGCGGTTGATGCTCCTGGGCGGCAGGCTGGAGGTGGAAACCCAGCCGGGCAGCGGCACCTGTTTGACCGCGGAAATTCCATTGGTGGGGCTGGAAGACCGCAAGGATTCAGGAGGAAAAACATGACAGTTACCATATTGCTGGCGGACGATCACCACCTGGTGCGCCAGGGAATCCGGTCGGTACTGGAAACCAACAGTGAATTTGTTGTTGTGGGAGAGGCGAGTGATGGCTGGCAAACCATGGAACTGGTTGAGTCCCTCAAGCCGGATGTCACCATTATCGATATCACCATGCCGGGCTTGAATGGCTTGGAGGTCACGCGCCAGGTACACGAAAAGACGAAAGTCATCATCCTGTCCATGCATGCCAACGAGGCATATGTGCTCGAAGCCCTGCACCACGGCGCGTATGGGTATGTACTGAAGGAATCCACGGCAACCGATTTGATCCAGGCAGTGCAGAAGGTGGCGGATGGGCAGCGGTTCCTGAGCGCTCCCTTTTCGGACCATGTCCTCCAGACATACCTGACCCGTTCGCAAACCTCCCCGCTCGACCCGTATGAAACCCTCACCCGGCGCGAACGGGAGGTGCTGCAGCTCATGGCGGAGGGCTGGTCCACTACGGAAATCTCCGAGCGATTGTACATCAGTCCCCGTACCGTTGAAGTTCATCGCGCCAATGTTATGCACAAGCTGGACCTGCACACCCAGACGGACCTGGTGCGGTACGCCATCCGCCGCGGGTTAATCGCAGTAGACCGATGAACCGCAGCTTTCAAATTTGTAAGGTCAAAAACCCCCAAAACAGGCGGTTTTCAAGCCCTCGGGGGATAAAATACGTAGAGTCCCTTATTTCCTTTCCAAATGAATTGGGGTACTCTTAGCGTGACCAAAAACCAGGCACGATTTTTGGCTGTTTCCGGGAGATAAGCACATGAAAAGCCCAAACCTGAAACTTTTTTTCCACCGCCGCCCGCGGAGCCGGTCCAAGGCTCAGGGAATGGTGGAGTTTGCTCTTGCCCTGCCGGTATTCCTGATGTTGATTCTTGGAATTATTGAATTTGGCTGGTTGTTCTATACCTACAGTGCCACCTTCTCCGCTGCCCGTGAGGCAGCCCGCTATGGGGCTTCCGTTGGCACCAATGCCAGCGGAGTGGAACACGTGCTGGACTGCGCCGGGATCCGGGATGCTGCCATCCGCATTGGCGGACCGGTTGGCGTGACCGCTGATACGGTGGAAATCGTCTATGAC